>JAFVMP010000083.1 GCA_017506845.1 Campylobacter sp. | reverse complement strand
TCTTTAATCACTCCAATCTCATTGCAATCTACACCATTTATGCAGTCTAACAGCGATATTAATAGTAGTAATATGAATATGGATTTTAATAATACCAACGAACCACTATTTTTAAACTCTAATACTCAAATTATCCCTCCAAAGCCAAGCTTAAATATAGCTCCCCCATTTATAACAGCAGCTCCAGCTTTTAATGGAGTAGGAACTCCATCAGCCCCACTTGCTATTATAAATCCTCATGGCTCAGCCTTAACTGTTTGGGCATTGGCTGAGGGTAATTGGATATGGGGATATACCTTAGATAATTCAAGAGAGTTTGGAGATGCTAGAGTATGGCAGATAATAAATCTTGGTGATGATATAGTTTTAATAAAAAATCTATTAACAAACACTTGCATTAATGATGAAGGAAGAGGTATAACCCATAGAAGTTGCAATAGAAACAATAAAAATCAACAGTGGCAACTATTAGCTATGGATAATGGTGCAGCTCAGTTAAGATCTACATCTTCAAGAAACTGCATAAAAAGTGAGTTTGGAACTATTACTGATAATAATAGATTCTTTAGTATTACAATGGAGGGTTGCTCACCATCTCTTACTATTGGACAGCAGTGGATATTTATCCCTGAACCAACTCAGACTTCACCATTATTAGGAGATAGATAATGAGAGTAAGCTTATTTAATAAAATAGTTAAATTTAATAGCATTAATAGCAGCAATATTAATAAAAATAGTCTAAATAAAATAGTTAAGTTAAATAGTATAAATAGTAATAAATACTATAATAATAGTATTGGTATTAATACTAGATATTATAACTGCTATAGCAATAATTTAAATAATAAAAATATCTTACAGACTTTAAGTAAAATAATTAAATTTAATATATCTAATAGAGCATTTAAACTTGATATATTAAATAGTCTAAATAGAGCAATTAGATTAATAAATCCATTAAAAGCATTAAAATCTCTAAGATTAAATTTATTAATCAAATTCTTTTTAATACTTAGTTTTAGTTTTACTCTATCACATGCTGTAATAGATGATTTTAAAACTGCTACATGGAATATGCAAGGCTCAAGCGCTAGTAGTGAGGCTAAATGGAGTGTAAGCATTAGACAGATGTTTAGTGGTGCTTCTGGTATTGATATATTAGCAGTACAAGAAGCTGGAACTCTTCCACAAACAGCAAGAGCAACTGGAAGAACATTTGATTTTAATGGGACAAGTGTTCAAGTTAGTGAGCATATATGGAATTTAGGTACATCTTTAAGACCTAGCTTTGTCTATATATATTATGCTCCAACAGATGCTGGAGCAAATAGAGTAAATCTAGCCTTAGTTAGTAGAACTCCAGCTAATGAAGTATTCTTACTTCCACCACCAACAACAGCTTCAAGACCAATGCTAGGAATTAGAATTAATAATGATGCATTCTTTAGTATTCATGCACTTGCTAATGGCGGAGCTGATGCTTCTGCAATTGTGCATAATATAGATCTATTCTTTCAAGGCTCTCCAACTCTAGCTAGTACTAACTGGATTATAATGGGAGATTTTAATAGAGAACCAGGAGAGCTACTTAGCTCATTTGAGCTTGCACTAAGACTTAGAACTAGAATAATAACTAATAGTGCAATAACTCAAGTAAGTGCTAGAAGAACTCTAGATTATGCAATAGTAGGTAACTCTAATCGTGCCATAGTACCAGCTCCACTTCCAAGCATTACAGCTAGTACATTCTTTGGTGGATTTAGAACCCATCTTGCAAGCGATCACTTCCCTATAACATTTAGGAGATTTCAATGAGAATAGATAATAACAACAACAATATAAAACAATACATATACAGCAATAATAACAATATAAAAAGAGTACTAAAGCATATATCAAACTCTTTATTACTACCACTAAGTATATTAATATCTATATCCATACTTAGTGGATGTTCATCTAAAAATATAGATAATCATAACAATATTACTACTAATAATAATGGCAGTAGTAGTAATGGTGAGTTATTTTTAAAACTAGATGATTCTAAAGGATTTGCAGGAGATAGCATTAAAGCTCCAGATGAATTAAAAGCTCCTGATAGAAATCCTAATATAGGCAGTGAGAATATTAGGCCTATATTAAAAGCATCTATGCTAAGTGATGAGTTTACTCCACCACTAAGTCTTAGATCACTTGATACTGGCTTACCTCTTATAGTAAATTTAAATAAGCCAGATGAGACATTTAATTGGAATCTAAGAGAGGTAAAGGCATTTAACTCAAGTATAATAAGTAGTATAAAATCAATTGATAATTTTAGAAATCTTAAATTTGAGTATATACAGTTTGTATCAACTAATAATATTGATATGTGCTTAGCAATTGATGAGAGTGGGCTATTTACTCTAAAGAGTTGTAGTGATGATTTAAACAGTAAGAAGTTTGAGACTGTATATCAGCTAATACCAATGAATACTGATGCAGTTCAAATAAGATCACTTGTATTAAATGGTAAAGAGTGTATAAGTACATTTGAAAATCCAAATTTAGAGCCTTGGCAAAGAGTTGGTATAAATAGATGTACATTAGATGAAACCTTTATAGCTGATATAAAAAGATTATGGGCTATAATGCCAGAGCTTAGAGCTGCGATGGTGCTGTTGCCGATTGAGTAAAAAAATATCAAAATCAAGATATGAAATAAAAGACCTTATAAAAGGTCTTTTCATTCTTGTTTTAAGTATAACTGTTATTTTCTATGCTCCTTTTTAATCCTCATAACTTCAAATATAAATTTGATATATCCACCTTTATACCAATTTTTATTGGCTTTTATTAAAGCCTGACCTAGTTTGTAACTTAGATGGTTTTTCGTGTTTAGGGCTTTTTGGTAGTTTATTTCTAAGCTACTAATATCTTTTTCTTTTTTGGATAATGCTTCTTTGAGAGATTTAATCTCTAGTTCTTGTGGGGTTGGTTGTGGCGTAGGTTTTGGAGCTGGTGGCGTTAGCTCTGATTTAGTTTTATTTATGATTTGTGGGGTTAATACACTATCAATATGTTTTGTAATGTTTGGATATAGATGCCCTATATACTCATCTATAAACTCCATAGAATCTTTAAAAAATACTAGATTTGGTATAAGATAAGAGCGATCTATATCTTTATCAATCTCTATTTCCATATCACTTGGGATAATGCTTAAATCAAACAGCTTCATCTTTGGATTTGGTTTGCATAAAAAGAAGGCGATAAGGTCGAAGTAGGGGAGAGTAGTATCATTAGGAGGAATCCATGAAAACATATGACTTTCCGTAATAGAAAAATTATCTTTATTGGATTTGACAATCAAATTACTTGTTATATTTATTTCATTTTTTATATGGCAAAAAATATTAAATGTTGGAGTTTCTATAGTCCCTAAATTAGAATTAAACATATCGTAAATAGATACAAGTGCACTCCTTCCGTTATCAGCAGCAGAATAAAAACCTCGCATAGCATCGCCATTCTTGTTTAAATTCCAACTATGTATGCCTATAATTCTATACTCTTCATATCCTTTAAAACTTAAATAATTATCCACTTCCAATCTATAAACAACTTCATTAAATACAGAATTTTTAGGATTAAATATCTTAAAATCACCAAACCTTTTCATATCTTGTGGAGTTAATACTTTAAATTCTGGCAAATAAATATTTTCTATCACTTTATCGGATGCTTTAAATTTGTCAATATTTTTAGCAATGCCTTTACCTATATTTCTAGACACAACATTCATTTGATGATATGAGAATTTTTTTCCAAACTCTACTAAGCTATTTTCTTCATAGTAATGATTTACATCAACAATATTAAAACCGTAATAATTTGCTAAAAATCTATGCATATTGTTGATAACTCGATAATTGTCATAATATAAGGGTAATATTATTATACAAATAGGTTTATGTAATAAATACAATTTAGTATATAAATAAAATAACTCCTCAAAAATATTATCTAGTGAAAATTGTTTATATTTACATAAATGATGATCTATATCGTTTATATTACTTTCTGTTATTATTAAATCAGCATTTTTGATAGCTTCTTGATTTTTCGGTCGATAAAGCTCATATAGATTTTGAATGCTTGTTGTTCCACCCAAAGCTAAATTTGTCACATTTGCATACTCTCTAAGACCTTTTTGTAAGCCATTTACCATTACAGAGTTACTACCACCTAATAAAACAATATTTTTCATTTAATTAACTTCCTAAATTCGATTTGCGAACAGTAGGTTATCAAAAAAAAAAAAACGAGATTAGAAAAATAGATTAATTATTTTATTTAAGATTTTATTTATTATTATATCTATTAAAATTTTTTAAATGAGTATAACTAAGAATATAAACTATATTTTAGTAGCGATAATAATTTAAATATAAATTAGCACCACCACAATCTAATGATGCTAATTTATTATCTATATAAACTCAACTATAGATCTATGACTACCTTAGCAGCTATTGCTAATTGATATAAAATTTGAGTTAGGATACTTGTAGCTTGAAGAGTTTTACCCTCGACTTTTGGTAACACCAATATAGAATCCCCTGGATGCACATCCTCGCTGCTAGAAGCTCTAAATTTACCCGCTTTACCATTAGCCGAAACAAGTATAACTCTACTACTATCAGCTCTAGCGCTTAGATCTCCAGCCATCTCGATATAATCTTCTATATCAGAATTAGCCACATGAGTAAACGCCCCTGGCATAGAGACTTCGCCTTGAACAATTACTATATTATCTTTAGTTGGGATATATATCGTATCATCTTCTTGCAAAACAATCTGATTTATATCATCTTTATTACTAATTACTACTTGACCTTTTGGTTCAACCTGTTTAGCGCGTTCTATAAACTCCAAAATAGATTTAGCCTCAGCAGCTCTGATTTGAGCTTCTTGTGTAGTAGCTGATGATGTCGTAAGAGCGATAGACTCTAGCTCTCTTAGATGTGAATCTATAAGATTTTTTTGCATTTTAGCTACACTTTTTCTAAAAAGCTGAATAGCATCTACATTAGACTGCGCATTAAATCCAATCTTTTCCATAAGCTCGCCAAGAGTAGTCCCTTTAGGTACTACAATCGCTCTAGCTCCGCTATGTTCGCCATCTATATTTATACGCACTTCAGTTGCAGCATGGTCAGTCATAAACTCCACAGCATCTCCAGCCCTTAACTTTACAGAATCAAATTTTGTTAAAGGATAACTAGTAATTTGAATTTGGCTATTATTATAGCTTTTTACTATAGCTTGGGTTACTACTGGCTTAATTCCTGCTAGTCTAGCTAACTCTTTTAGACTCATTGAGCTATCTTTTGCTTCAAATCTATATGAGCGAAGCACTTCGCCACTTGCGCTCATATATGCTCCAACGCTACCAACCAAGATTACATCGCCATTTTTTAGCGCAAACATCTCAATCTTACCATCTACCATAAAATCATATAGATCAATATTTTTATAAGGTTTATTATTTCGCACTACAGTAATATTGCGAAAGCTTCCATATTGTGGATTTATACCACCAGCTTTATCTATAAACTGTATAAGAGAATCCGAACTAAGTCCTTGATAAAGACCAGGTTTATTAACATTTCCAGTTACAAATATAGATACATTTTGATAAATTCCCATATCGGCATAGACATGGACATTTTCTTTAAATACTCTTTTTACACTTTTTGAAATCACATTAACTAAATTTGAATTTTTCACACCAAGAAGCTTAATAACCCCAACTTTTGGTAAAAATATATTGCCTTGTGAATCGATAATAAGCTGCTGTTCAAACTCATATGCGCCCCATAGCTTGACATTAACCACATCACCAATAGCCAAAATATAATCAGGATTATAAATATGCTGGCTTACCATTGTAAAGTTGCCATTAAATAAATTTTCACCAAAAACCATTTGAGTTGGCTCTGTAGCGCTTATAGTGAGATTGGCATCTTGTGGGATTAGCGCAGCTTGAGATTGCGAGTTTGCAATTTGAGCTTGAGAATTTGCCTTAGCCGAATTGACTGAGTTTATAGAACTAACAGGTGCAATTGCTATTGCTGCAGTAGCAAAAATAGTTAAAATTGATAATATTTTTTTCATTTTTTAATCTTTCAAATTCCAAATACTAAGTGCTAAATTTTACTTAAAATCAAGTAATAAAGAGCTTAAAATTATGTTTTTAAATATTTACATATCTAAATTAAATTTTTATTATTTTTTCTTTATACCTATTGTCTGCTCATTTAGCCTTCTTGAGAGCATTAGATCGATAATTGGCTGTTCTCTTTTATTGGCTCTTTGACAGTGATTTTTTTGAAATTTGTCGGTGATGAAAATAACAATTTTAGCCCATCTTTTATGACGCATTCTCCATGCATGACTAGAAACTGACTCCCATGCATATCCATTAAATACAGCTGCATTGACAAAGTGATCAAGCGCTCTAACTGCCTGTCTAGCACGAGATGGATCACCAAAAGTCCCTACAATAGCGATATAGATATAACCAATTACAGCCAATGGGACTAACGCACAAAGCAAAATAGTCCCAGCTAGCTTCTCTTTTAATCTCAAATTTACTACCTTTTTGACATCTTTATCATCATACCATTGGCTGAACGAACCGTGAGCCTACCAACTACATCTGGCACAAATCCATCTTTTAGCTCCAACTTAAATTCACGCAAAATATTAGCTAAAATTATAATCGCCTCTTGCATAGCAAAGCCTTGCCCGATACAAATTCGCTCACCCAACCCAAATGGCATATATTTTTCTTTTGGAATATTTTCATTGTGTCTATCTGGCCTAAACTCATGTGGAGCATCCCAAAAATCATCATGCCTATGAATTAGCCACGGTGCAACGACAACCCCAGATCCTTTTTGCAGCACCTTATCTCGTATCTTAGCCTCGCCTTTACTTTGACGAGCAAAGAATCCAACTGGCGGATATAGTCTTAGAGCTTCTTTAAAGACATTAGTTAAATACTTCATCTCTTTAATATCTGAAATGCTAAATTTGCCATCTTTATTAATGCTAATTATCTCATTATATGCTTTTTGCTGAGCGTCTTGATCAAGGCTTAAGCAGTATAGAGTCCATGTTAGAGAGCTTGCTGTTGTCTCATGACCTGCTAAAAATAGCATTGATACTTGATCTAAAATCTCTTCAAAACTAAAACGCTCCCCACTACTAGCATCTACTGTATGCAAAAGCGATGAGAGAATATCGCTATAATTATCGTTTTTATAACTATCATACCTAGGTTTAATAATATCTGATAGGCTTTTTCTAATAATAGCTCCTGCTTTCATTCTTTTATTTTCGCCAAGAATATTTGAAAGCCATTGCGGCACACAAAAAAACTTCCTAATAGCTGTTCTAGCAGTCTCTTCTTGAAATGTTACAAATGCATGCAATATCTCTTTGCCTTTTATCTCATCTAGCTTAGAACTCATAATAGTACGAAATATCACATCTGCAGTTACAAATGTCATATGCTCATCAACCTCAACGATAGATCCATCAGGATATTTTCTAAATCTATCCATCATATCAGCAGCTGCACTACTCATCAGATCAAAAACCTTACTAATCCTAGTCATCTCAAAGCTTGGTCTTAAAAGCTCTCTTTGCTTTTTCCATACCTCGCCATTAGTAGTAAAAATACTAACACCCAAAAGAGGCTTTAAAAGCTCATGGAGCATATCGCTTTTTGGAAATTCTTTAACATTATCTATCATAATTTTACGAACTTCTTTAGGATCATTTACTACAAAAAGGTCAAATCCAGGCATCTTTACCCTACCAGCTCTCATCTTATAGCTTTTAGCATATAGGCCATCTAGCCACGATCTGCGCTTGAGCAAAAATGTCGTTATCAGCCCAGCTTTGCTATTATGTGGTTTTGGGTGAAATGGACATACTCCCATATCTGCTCCTTAAAATACTTTATCTTCAAGTCTGCTAGGATCTGCGATCATATAAAAATAATCATATCCACCGCTAATTTGAGTAGCTTTAAGATACAAAAAATGCACCTCATACCACTTATACCTTATATTTTTATAGGTTTTTTTATCATAAATTTTAAAAAATCTCACTGAGATGAGTTTTGGCGAACGCTTTGCTTGCACGCCTGAACATTTAACATAATCAAGCATAAAAAAGCAAGCACCATCTATTTTAGAACTAAAATCTAGCCAAGTAATATCTGAATTTGCTACTATCTCAAGCTCTTTTTTAAATTTATCTCCACACTTTTGAAACGATGTAAGTGGCACACATCCGCCAATCAATACAAGCTTTAAATTTGATATATTTAAACCTTCGAGTTTGCACTTTTTTATAACCTTTGCTACGCTGCTAATAGCCAAAATCGTCCCTACACTATGAGCTACAACCATAATCTCAGTATTGTTATTTTGATTATTTTTTATACTATTTATTATCGCATTAGCAAAAAACTCATTTCTCTTATCTATTCCATTAACTCTTTGCTGAGCATATCTATAGCAAAACTTATATATACTAAGCAGCCAAAATATTCCAGCCTTTTGCCCGATATAAAATATTGCTTTAGTGCCAAGATAAAATATCAAAATAGCAACTAAACCCCACAAAAGAGTAATCCCCATAATAGAGCCTAAAATATAACAAACCAAAATAATCATAAAATATGAAAATAATATAAATAATAAAGGATAGTATCCAGCAATAAGCTGAGTGCGTGAATATTTTGCTATCATATAGGTTACACTAGAGATAGTATAACCGATAAAAGACACAATAAGTGCAGCAAATACATCAAAAAATTTCTTGTAAAAATGCTCTATTACTATATCATTCCAAGCTAAAAAATTATATCTAGTTTTACAACCTTTATAATCTATGATAAAATTTGGAATTTCTGCATTTTCTAATTTATTTAAATTTAAATAATCTTGCTCTATTCTACTTGTTTTAATAATATTACTCTTAAAGATGGAGTAGTAATACTTTGGACTTCTAGGATCAAACCCAGCGATATAAAAAACTTCTCTATTCACCTCTACCCCCCCCCCTAATAATTTACAAATTGGCTATTCTATCAAATTTAATCATAAGCAAAACTTAAATTAAGATTATAAAACCCTTATTAATCTTAATTTTGGATTAATTCTTAAATTTAAGTTTTATGAGCCAATCATCTAGCGTTTGCTCAAATCCAATACCATTGCTATGGTAAAATTTTAAATCTTTTAGCATATATTTTTGCTCCACCCATCCGCCAAAATCATGCGGATATAGATAATCTTTTTTGGCTGGATTTGTATTGATAAGATATGGCGGCACTGGTAAGGCTGGATTTTTGGCTATATAATCTAAAGCTAAATTTATAGCCTTATAACTTGAGTTTGATTTTGGAGAATTGGCTAAATATATAGCGCACTGAGAAAGTATAATCCTAGCTTCAGGATAGCCGATTTTAGATACTGCTAGCATAGTATTTGTAGCAATATTTAGAGCATTTGGATTGGCATTGCCTATATCTTCACTAGCAAATATCACCATTCTACGCGCTAAAAACTCTGGCTCCTCCCCAGCTGCTATAAGCCTTGCAAGATAATATATTGCTGCATCTACATCGCTACCACGCAGACTTTTTATCATAGCACTTATAAGGTTATAGTGAGTATCTTTACTACTACTTCCCTCGCCAAAACTAGAACATCTAAGGGTTTTTAAAGTTTTTAAGCTTATATTTTTATCTATATTTAGCGCATATTCAAGCAAATTTAGCATACTTCTAGCATCTCCTGAACTTGAGCTAATTAGATACTCTTTGGCCTCTTGATTGATTTGAAAATATATGCTTTTTTGAATATCATTTAAGAGTTTTTCTAAATCATCATAAGATAGTAGCTTAAACTCAAATATCATCATTCTTGAGCGGATACCGCTACTTACTGTAAATTTAGGATTTTCTGTAGTGGCGCCTATGATTATACATTTTTTCTCTTCCATAGGGATTAAAAGCGTCTCTTGTTGAGTTTTGCTTAAGCGATGAAATTCATCTATAAATATAAGTGGCAAATAAAAAGAACCTTCAAATTTTGCTATAATTTTTCTAATATCTTCGCTTTTTAAATTTGCCCCATCAAGCTCAAAAAACTCATACTCCATCTGTTTAGCAATAATCTTAGCCATTGTGGTCTTGCCACTTCCTGCACTACCAAAAAATAGGCTATGAGGAATATTTTTATTCTCTATAAATTTAGCAAAAATTTCCCTAATATCATCATGGCCTACCATTTGTTCTATTTTATTTGGTCTAAACTTAACACTTAAATTCATCTTTTTTATCTTTTGATAGTATTAATACGCATAACATAATTGCTATAAACCCAATTAAATCATAAGCTGTAAATTCCACATTTAGCCAAAAATAGCTAAACATAGCAGCAGATACTGGTTCGATTGCAGCTATCATACTTGCTTTTGGCGCTCCAATTAACTCCACTCCCCATAGATAAAAACTAAAAGCTAAAACAGTACCAAATATCACAACACCACCAAGTGCTAAATATCCACTTAATCTACTTACTCCATCAAGATTCCAAACCTGCATATATAAAGCCAAAACAACTCCCCCAATAACAAGCCCCCAGCCAAGCACAAGCTCAATTCCATATACTCTAGCTAACTTTTGGGGTGCAAAATTATATACCACAACACAAAGCGCACTAATAAGGCAAAATATTAAAGCTTTTAAAGATAGCGCTAAAGTATCAATCTTGCCATGAGTAGCTAGCAAAAACACACCAACTGCTGCTAAAATCAATGCATAAAACTCTATTTTGCTTGGTAATCTTTTATCATAAAAGCATGCAAGTCCAAGAATAAATACTGGAGCAGTATATTGTAAAACCGTTGCAACTGCAGGATTGGATAGCTCAATAGCATAAAAATAGCTATATTGCGTCATCATCAAGCCAATAAGCGCAAAAAATAAAAGTCTTGGATAATTATAAATATTTTTAAGTGGATTAAATATAGTTTTTGGATTTTTAAATAGGCAAAATATTAAAAGCAAAATACCAGATAAAAGCAATCTATATGGGACGAGCCAATCAGAACCAACTTGGTGGAATTTAAAAAGATAGGCTCCACAAGCTCCACTAAAACCCCATAAAATTCCACCAATAAGCGTGATAAAAATGCCAAATATATAGCTTTTACTTCTCATCACGCTTAAATTTAACTCTTAGTGAGAGCAGCCACATCCGCAGCCACCACCGCTGATAGCTTTTAGTGCTGCATCATAGTTTGGCTCAGTTGTAATTTCGCTAACTAGCTCTTTATATACTACAACGCCATTTGAATCTAGTACAAAAATAGCACGAGTTAGCAATCCTGCAAGTGGGCTACTAGCTAATAATACGCCATACTCTTTACCAAATTTAGCACCTCTAAAGTCGCTAGCTACTCTTAGATTTTCTATGCCTTCTGTTGAGCAAAATCTACCCATAGCAAATGGAAGATCTAAAGAGATAACAGTAGCTTCTACATTGCTTTTGCTAGCTACTTTTTGATTAAATGTTCTAGCCTCAGTAGCGCATACGCCTGTATCTAAGCTTGGAACTACTATTAAAACTTGATATTTGCCACTTGCACCGCCAACGCTGATTGTAGATAGATCTTTAGCTACAAGCTCAACTACTGGAGCAACTTGACCTACATTTACAACATTTCCTTCTAATTCTACTGCTGTACCTTTAAAAGTTACTGACATATTATAATCCTTAATTAAATTTGTAAATGCAATAATATCAAAATTAAGATAAATAAACTCTTAATATCTAAATTTAGCCTTTTTGTACAACGATTGTCCCGGCTAAAAGATCATGCAAATTTCGCTTATCCTTTCTAAAAAAGCAAAAAAATGATCCCCCTATAATAAAGGTAGTTATAAAGAAAAAGTATCTAAGAATATAAATAAGCAAATTAGCTTTTTTGCCATTTAATCCTACTAAATATATGCCTTGAGCTCTATATCCTGGACTTTGTGCTTTAAAAGCAAAAAACATAGACTGAATAACACCAAAAACTAACCAAACCAAAAATATAGCCAATTGATTACTTTGAAATTCATCTTTGCCGCTTAAAACCACATAAGTCATTATATACAAAAGAGGAGCAGCGATAAAGAACATATCCATAATAAATGCCTTTACCCTGCTAAAAATATTTGCGGCTATAGCCTTACTCATGCGTTTCCACGACTACCTGGTTTAATCGCTTTTGAGCCATCTTTGCATAGCGGGCAAGACTGTGGTGAGTAAATTTCAAATTCAAAATTACCAAGAGCAAAAAGCGGCTTATCAACTGGTAACTTACAACTATCTTTTCTCTCATTATCAAATCCACTAACTGGACAAAATCCACGATTAGCCAAAGCTGCAAATCCAACTACCACTCCACCTAAGCCTTCTATAATCTTAGCACTTTCTAAGGCTGAGCCTCCAGTAGTTATTATATCTTCGCATATTATAAATCTCTCGCCCTCTTTTACGCTAAATCCGCGTCTAAGACTCATCACAGAATCAACTCTTTCAGTAAAAATAAATCTCTTTTTACCGGCACGAGCTAGTTCATATCCAGCCAAAATTCCACCAAGTGCAGGCGAACAAACACTATCAAATTCAACCCCAGCCTCAGCAATTTTAGCAAATAACTTATCGCACAAAACGCCTGTTAAAATCGGATCTTCTAAAACCTTTGCACTTTGTAGATAAAATTGCGAGTGGTTACCACTACTTAGTAAAAAATGTCCCTCTAAATATGCTCCAGCATCTTTATAAATTGATTCTAAATTCATAATTAAACCTTTAAAAGTTCAGCTTCTTTATCTTTTACAATTTGATCAACTTTAGCTATATAGTTATCGGTAATTTTTTGTACCTCGTCATAGCCTTTTTTAATCTCATCTTCGCTTAGAGTTTTATCTTTTTCTATTTTTTTGATATCATCATTAGCATCTTTGCGAATGTTTCTAATAGCTACTTTTGCTTTTTCGCCCATAGCTTTTGCCTCTTTGGCATTTTTTTGGCGATCTTCAGTTGTCATAGGAGGGAAAAATAGCTTAACGCTCTCGCCATCGTTATTTGGATTTACGCCAATATTTGCAGCTTGAATTGCTGTGGCTATTGTTTTTAGCATTGGCTTTTCCCATGGGGTTATAGTTATTGTGCTTGCATCTGTAGCTAAAACTGTAGCAACTTGATTTAATGGAGTAGAACTTCCATAGTAATCTACATGTACATGATCTAAGATATTGATACTTACCTTACCTGTGCGAAGTGTTGTAAAATCACGCTTTAAAGCCTCTAGTGCTTTATCATTATGAACTTTTTGGTTATTGTAAATTTCATTTAGCATATCTATCCTTTTAGTTGGCTGTTGTATTATTATCAGTTATTGGCGCTGCTGGTGCTACGCTTGGTACTTGCGGTGCTTTGATTGAGTCAAATTTAGCACTATCTACTACTGAGTCGCGTAAAGATTGATTATATGTATAACCAAGTGCAAGTGTATTAATAACAAACAAAAAGCCCATAAAAAATGTAAATTTAGCTAAAAATCCAGCTGGACCCTTAGCGCCAAATAGACTCTCATTACTTCCGCTATAAGCTCCAAGACCCATAGAAGCACTCTTTTGCAATAATATGACAATAGTCAAAATCACTGCTAGCAAAACTTGTATAATAAGAAGAATTGAACTCACGAGTATCCTTTGATTAGTGTAATTAGCTCGTGATTATAGCAAAAAAAGTTAAAAATTTAGTTAAGCCATCATCTAGATGGCTTAAGTTTAGTCGCGATTAAATATACCTAAAAGGTTAAGAAGTGAAATAAATAAATTTAAAATATCAAGATACAATGAAACTGCAGCAAGTACTGGGCTATCATATCCACCGCGTAAAATCATTTGAGTATCATATAAGATATATGCACTAAATAATATCGCTCCAACAGCTGATATAATAGTAGCTAAAATCGCACTTTGAAAGAATAAATTTAAAAGTCCAGCTACTACAATTACGATTAAAGTTATAAATAGCATTTTACCCATTGATGAAAAATCACGCTTAGTATTAAACGCAAAAACTGTAAGTCCGCCAAAAGCCACAGTAGTCATCAAAAACGCTTGAGTAATGATATGACCCATACCAGCACCTATATAAGTATTAAGCACTGGACCAAGAGTTAAACCACTAACAAATGTAAAGCCAAATAGCAAAATTAAGGCTAGAGTTGGATTTTTGCGTGTAAAAAATAGTCCAAAAAGCATACCAAGCTCTAAAATTAAAAGCATCCAGCTAAAAGTTTTAACATAATCAACGCCAATATACGCACCAACAGTAGCAGCTAGCAATGAAGCACTAAGAAGCTGATAGGTTTGTTTAACAAATGTTGCTCTAGCACTATGAGATTGCTCCATTTCAAACTCATGAGCAAATTCATTTTGTCTAGATGATAAATTTCTATTATATAGACTCATTTTTCCTCCGATTTAAATTTTAGCGTAAGTCTAGCAAAATAAATTTAATATCTGATAAAGATTTAAGTGAATTTGATTTTAGTTAACAGAAATTTAGAACAAATTTGGTGAAATTTTTAAAAATTTAGCTTGCAATAATAAAAACTACGCCAAATTTGTTATTGCAAGCCTTGCATTATAAATCATATTTTCTAAATTTATTTTATATATTAGATTTATTTTTATTTTTATGTTCTTTTTTAATTTTCATAGCTTCAAATATAAATTTAATATATCCACCTTTATACCAGCTTTTATTAGCTTTTATTAGAGCCTGACCTAGTTTATAGCTTAGGTGATTTTTAACTTTTATGGCTTTTTGGTAGTTAGTTTCTAACTCTTTGATTTTATCTTTTAGAATTTTATTTTCTGCTTCTAACGATAGCTGTATAGATGGCTGAGTTTGTAGCGTATTTTTGTTTAATTGTGATAAGATTTGAGCCTCAGTTTTTTTAATAATTTGCGGCGTTAGAACACTATCAATATGTTTAATAATATTTTGGTAGTTAGTTTCTAACTCTTTGATTTTATCTTTTAGAATTTTATTTTCTGCTTCTAGTGATGGCTGAGTTTGTGGCGTATTTTTGTTTAATTGTGATAAGATTTGAGCCTCAATTTTTTTAATAATTTGCGGTGTTAGAACACTATCGATATGTTTAACAATATTTGGGTAAAGATGACCTATATACTCATCTATAAACTCCATAGAATCTTTGAAAAATACTATATTTGGTATCAAATAAGAGCGATCTATATCTTTATCAATCTCTATATCTATATCGGTCGGGATAACACTCAAATCAAACAGCTTCATCTTTGGGTTTGGTTTGCATAAAAAGAAGGCTATAAGGTCGAAGTATAAAAGAATAATTTTATAAGGTTTTTCTAAATGAGATATATAAAATTCAGTATTATCCAAATTTTCATCATTAAATTTGATTATTAAATCTTTATTAACGACTGGCTCAGCTTGAATTTCGCAAAGTATATTTAATTTTGAAGTTGGTTTAACAATATCATTATTTTTACTTCTTAAATGGATAGAAGCACATTGCACAGCAGCCGTATGCCAGCCTAACTTTGTTATCTCTCCACTATTTTCTAAATTCCAGCTGTGCATTCCAATAATCTTATATCCATCGCAATCATTAAATGATAAACTATTCCCTTTTTCTAAACGATAAACAATTTCATTATACATAGAATTATTAGGATTAAAGATCTTAAAAGTGCCATTTCTTTGCATATTTTCTGGTGTTACTATTTTAAATTCAGGTAAATTAATATCTAAATTTTTATTTGAAATTTTAAAACAATCAATATTTTTAGCAATCTCTTTGCCAACATTTCTATTTACTACTGCCAGCTGATGAGGACCAAATTTATTACCAAACTGAATTATTTCATTATTTTGATAGTAGTTTTGCATATCAACAATATTTAACCCATAATAATTAGCTAAAAATCTATGCATATCATTAATTATTGAATCATTTTTGCCATAAAAAGGTAAAATAAGAATACAAATTGGCTTATTAAATGTATACAAAGTTGCATATAAATATTGTAAATTTTTAAAAATTATACCCAATGGTAAATTTTCTAAAGTATTTGAATTACTAGACACCTCATTAATATTGCTTTCAGTTATTATTAAATCTGCATTTTGGATAGCTTTCTGATTTTTCTCTCGTTTTAATTCATATAGATTTTGAAGGCTTGTCGTACCTCCTAAAGCCAAATTCGTCACATTTGCATACTCTCTTAGCCCTTTTTGCAAGCCATTTACCATTACAGAGTTACTACCACCTAATAAAACGATATTTTTCATTTAATTAACTTCCTAAATTCGATTTGCAATCGGCAGGATATCAAAAAAAAAAAAAAACGAGATTAGAAAAATATATTAATTAATTTATTTAATATTATATTTATATAAATTATTTTATTGTAAATTTAAGTTTTTGATGTAGCTCTAAATTTAAGACTTATATGGATTGATATTCAAATAAAAAATAAAACAATCTTTTTAAATAACTTTATGCTGATAAAAATCATTATTATTTCTATACTTTTCTAATTGTAAGCATTAAATTTATTATCAATAATATTTATTTTATCAGATTTCTTATACAATTCAAAGCAGGTTAGTTATTGTTAGCAGTTTTATTAAAATATAGATAATTGTCGTTTTTAGTTTGAGATATGATAATTTTATCTTCATTATCATTTTTGACTACTTTATAGTTTTTAGAACTTTTTTATTTGTTGCAATAGCAATCATTACGAATTAAAATTCTATCAAGTGGTAATTTTTTAATATCTTGGCTTATATTTTCATCAATATTATTTATCCTTCAATTATTAAAAAGATAGAGTTTAAGAAAAATTAGTAGATAATAATGATATAATTGCGTTATGGGGATTATGCCATAGGGCTGGTACCCCTACGACATATCATATCTCCATAGAAAGGAGAGCATGTATGTTAAAAATTGCATTCATCGTAATTATACTACTTTGTATAATTGTTGTCAAGGCTTATTAAGTCTTGCCCCACGAAAGTGGGGAAATAC
>JAFVMP010000082.1 GCA_017506845.1 Campylobacter sp. | reverse complement strand
TATAAGGCTAAAAATGTAATGGTTGGTATTGGTAGAATGGGTAAGCCAAATAAACCAGATTATAAGATTCCACCTTCATTAATTCAAGTTGTAAATTATAATCTAAATAACTGCAACTGCGGTGAAAAAATCATTGTAGTAGGTGGTGGTAATTCAGCTGCTGAGTATGCTGTCGATCTAAGTGGCTGTAATGATGTAACTCTAAATTATAGACGCTCTACATTTACTAGATTAAATGATATAAATCTAGCTGCCGTAGAAGATAGTGCAAGAGATGGCAAGCTAACTTTAAAATTAGGTGTAGATATTACAGGTATAGAAAATGATAATGGTAAGGTATCAGTAAGTTATAGCGATGGTAGCGTAGTGATATATGATAGAATCATCTATGCAATTGGCGGTTCAACTCCGGTTGATTTTTTACAAAAATGTGGCATAGAACTTGATAGTGATACTAAGCCAATTGTAGATGAGAATTTACAAACTAATGTAAAAGGCCTATATGTAGGCGGTGATATCGCTAGTAAAAATGGTGCAAGCATTGTCTCAGCACTAAATGATGCACATAAAATTATTAATTATATAGTAAATAAGGCGTAATAGTGAGTAAAATTTGGTATTTTCTAGTTGGCGCATTGCTAGTTGGCTGCGGAGATGATAAGCAAGTTAGCTTTGATGATTTAAGCCCTAGTGAACAAAATAGATATGTCTTAAAATCTGAATATGAGGCACTTGGGGATTATTTTTCGTGGCTTGAGGTGCGTGGTAATAATATCCAAAGTGATGTCCTAGAGATACCAAATGAGCCAAATTTACTCAAACATAACCTAGAGATTGCAATTCGTGATAATAGGGTTTTATTAAGTGATAATGCTCAGTTGATTCGGCAAAATTTAGAGCTAGCAAAAGAGGTTGAAAGCCAAAAAATAGCTCTAATAAATGCTGATAAAAATGCTCAAAATAATTATAATGAAGCCTTGCAATCTACGCAAGTTCAGCACCAAGAAAATATCAGCGAATTAACAAAAAGAATAAATGAATTACAGGCTCAAAGTATAGAGAGTATCAAAAAATATGAAGAGAAAATTGTAAATTTAGAAAATAATGTTGATGAGTTAAACTCTAAACTTCAAAAGTCTAAAATCGTAGCTGATGAGATGGTAAAAAATAGCGCTATGAAAGAGAAGCTAGAAAATCAAAATCTTCAAAATAGCAATCAAAAATTAAGTGATGAAATAGCAGCACTTAAAGCGCAAAATTTAAAAGCTAGTAGTGAGGCTAATAGTAATTTAAGTGCAAAAGAAAAGGAGATAAATACGCTAAAAAAAGAGATAACTAGCAAAAATGAGGAGATAAATCAACTTATGCATTCTCAAACTCTAGCACTTATTGATCTTCAAAACCAAAATGCCAAAAATGTAAGCGAACTCCAAGCGCAAATCGATAGGCAAAGGAGTGAATATTTTAATGAATTAAATAGTAAAAACTCAGAGATAAAAAAGCTAAATTTAACTATAAAAAATATAAATGATAATAAAGAAAAAGAGCTAAAAGAGCTTAAAAAAGATCTACAAAATAGCTATAAAACGACTCAAACTGCAAGCGATAAAAAGATAAAAGAGCAGTATGAAAAGAGTCTAAAAGATCAAAATATGACAATTGCTAGCTTAAATGCAAAACTAGTAAATCAAGAGATTGATTATAAAAAAGAGTTAAAAAATAAAGAAAAAGAGTATAAAGATTCAATAATTGATTTAAGAAAAAAGATTGAATTTAACATAAGAGACGCCAATAAAAGCGCGCAAAAAATAGATGAACTAGAGAAAAAAACAGCCAGTAAAGATAAAGAGATAGAACGCTTAAAATCGCAAATTTTAAGCCTAAAAAGCGATATGAATAACACTAAAAAGCTGGCAAATTATGAGCTATTAAATTCAAAAATTACAGACTTAGAGATTAAAAATAGTGAGTTAAACTCACAAATTGCAACTATTATAAAAAAAGCTAAAGATACTATTGAAATGAATAAAAAAGAGCATAGTAAAGAAATAGAAAATCAAAAAAAATATTATGAAGAGCTAATAAAAAATATCAAAACCCAAGAGATAAATAGAGATAATAATGGGTCAGCTTGAGCTTTATCAGCTTCAAAATGGGTATAGATACAATAGCGATACTCTATTTTTATATGATTTTATCAGCGCTAGCAAGCTTAGGGGTGATATTTTAGATGTTGGATGCGGATGTGGGATTTTAGGGCTTTTGGTTGCTCGTGATAATGAGATAAAGCTAACAGGGATAGATATCGATCCTTTAAATGTGCAAATTAGTCAGCATAATGCTAGTATAAATGGTATTGCTGGTGAGTTTATAGCTGAAGATTTTAGTGAGTTTAAAAGTGATATTAAATTTGATTTTATCATATCTAATCCGCCATTTTATCACTTTGGAGTAACAAAAAGCCAAAATAAACATATAGCAAACTCAAGATATAACGACTCTTTAAGTCTTGAGCAATTTTTAGCCGGGGCTAATAGAAATCTAAAACCAAAAGGTGTGCTATATTTTTGCTATGATGCAAAGCAAATTGGATTGATTTTAGCATTATTGGTTAAATTTAAACTAAATTTAACAAAGCTTAAATTTGTCCATTCTAAAAGAGGTCAAAACGCTAAACTAGCACTATTTGAGGCTAAAAAAAGTAGCCGCTCAATGTGCGAAGTGGTTTTGCCTTTGGTTGTTTTTGATAAAGATGAGTTGAGCGTAGAAGCTAGTGAAATTTT
>JAFVMP010000081.1 GCA_017506845.1 Campylobacter sp. | reverse complement strand
TCAAACATCTTTTGCATAACAATCATATCAGTTAGCGATACACCCAAATCCACATTACTCATCTCTAGCATATGATTACGAATCGCTGCCCCATAAATCACTTCGCCATTAGCATTAGTATAAAATATCGGCTCGCCCGAATTTGCACTAGCTTGATAAGTATTCTCGCTAGCTTTGTTTAGCCCTTGATTATTTTGGAAGTGATATAAGGCAACCTTTGCTACTGTTGCCATATCGCCATTATCAAATACTGCTAAAATATCACCACTATCACTCATTGTATATTCAGTTAGCAAACCTTCAGATCTGCCATTTTTTGAAACGCTTAATTCAGCGCTAATTTGCTCAGCTGGCTTTAATCCATCAAAGCCTGTATTTGGCACTGCTGGATTATATGGTGTTCCTAGTGATAGTTCTAAATTTGCCCCACCATTATTAATAGCGCCTAAAGTATTACTAACTAATGCACCTTTTTGATTATATCTTAGCTCACCTTGTGTAGCACTGATAATATTTCCATCTGGGCCAATCACACTTACAACAGCATCAAATGCGATTTGCTGACCTTGCGGAACTTGCTTAGTAAATTCAAGTTTTAAAATATTTTTATCCCCATTTGGTGCCCAGATATCAGTAGTAAATGTCTGCGGAGTAGCTACTTCTTGTTTTACCATTGCACTAGCTAAGTAGGTTAGTTCACCATCTAAATCTAGCTTGGTCGTTGCATTGCTATTGTCAAATTCAGCTGAAAATTTTCCATCAGCTTGAGTTGAGGCTTTTATTTGTATACTTTGACCCTTTGCATCTGTGATAGTGATCATTACCTCGTTATTGGCTTTATTTGGATGATGGATCTCTGGAGTTAAATTTAAATCGCCAGTAATAGTGATTTTATTAGTGTCTTTATCAGCCTTAACCTCAAAACTCTCACTAGTAAGCTCTACGCTACGAGGCTCAGTATAAATAGTTGAATTTAAATAGCCTGAGTAGCTTACCTGTGTTGTTGGCGATGATGGTGTATATAGTACATCTGGGAGCTGAATTTTACTTTGAGAGTCTACGCTACCTAGCTTAATACTATCGCCAATTGGGATACTATAAGCCTCAACATTTCCACCTGTTACTCCTAGTTTATTTAATGCACTCTCTCCTAATGTTGCGCTACTTAGCGGAGCGACTGTACCTAGTAGATACATACCGCTTCTATTTACTAAATTTCCATCGCTATCTTTGGTAAATTCGCCATTTCTAGTAAAATACTGCTCGCCATTATTGCCAATTAAACCAAAAAATCCATCGCCATCAATTGCCATATCAAAAACATTATCAGTAGTTTGCAAATTTCCTTGGGTAAAATTTAGCGATGTTGCCATTTTAGTTGAGCCTAGTCCGATTTGCGAATTTACCGGCGAGCTAGATGCGCCTGCTAAAGTGCTATAAAATAGACTTTTAAACTCTGCCGTAGAGCTTTTATAGCCAACTGTATTAATATTTGAGATATCATTTCCAATAGTACTATGACCAAATTCAGCAGTCTTTACACCGCTTACGCCATTATAAAATCCTATCATCATGACTTGGCTACCTCATCTTTTTGACTCTCATCTTTAGCTAATTCATCTTTAGCGTCTTGTGGTTTATCGCTTAGATCTTCATCTTCTGATTCTTCTTTTTTATTGCTTGAGCTAGTTTGATTTGAATTTACTGTATTATATACAATTGATTCAGTAAATTCTCTAACTTGATCCATCGCTACAAACTCACCAGCAACTTTGATATATGCTACGCCTTTTTCAAATTTAACAGCTTCGACTGGATACTGACCTAAAACAGTCTCTCTATTGCCGCCATTAGCATCTATATATTTAGCTTTTACTAAATATTCACCTGGAAGTGTTGGTTCTCCACTATTGCTTAGACCATCCCATCTAAATTGATTTACACCAGATTTAATATCACTTATGCTGACATTACGAACGACATTACCTACTGAGTCGTATATCTCAATTGTTCCGCTAACTGCATCAACTGGGAAGAATAGGCTAAAATCAACCTGAGATGATGGTGTATCTTTGGCTACTGAGTTAGCTAGATTTGCCATCTTGCCTAATGCACTCATTGCATTTAGTGAAGCACTTGCTTGCATCTGTTCGCTTAGTTGTGTCATAACTTGGTTGGTTTTTTCTTGCATTTCAACTGTGGCTAGCTGACTGGTTTGTTCTAGCATTTTTGCGCTATCCATCGGCTCGGTTGGGTCTTGGTGTTGCAACTCAACCAATAAAAGCTTCAAGAAAGCATCTTTATCTAATTGCGAATTTGGATTTACTCCACCTGTTACATTGCTAGCCTTTTGCGCAGCCTCATTTGCAGCCCAGATATCAGTGGTAAATTGCGGTGTTTGATTAATAGATGTTGCCATGATGCTCTCCTAATTTTTCTTACATTTTTTTACTTTAAAGCAATTTGCATTCCAAATTTAGAAATACTTTGGTAGTATTACTTCTAAAACACTCTCTTCATTTTGAGCTATTTCTGTTAGCTCGCTATCTTCACTAACAAATTTTGCCTTTTTATTTTGACCTTGGCTTTGTTCTTTATTAGCATTATCATTAAAGCTCATTGATAACTCACTAAAACCCATATTTACAAGGCTGGTTCTAAATTCAGCCTGGTGTTGCATAAATAGCTGCATAGTTTGATTGTTGGAGTTAAAATTTATATGCAAATTTGAGCCACGATTAATTAAAGTAATCTCGACTTCGCCTAAATTTCCTGGATTTAGTGTTAGGTGAAATCTTGTAATTGGCGGCTTGTATTCGCTAATTTTTTCTTGAAGCTGAGTTGCAAAATTATCAAATACATGTTTTAAATTTAACTCTTTAGCATTTAATTTAGCACTATTTACAATATCTTTTACCTGAGAATTTGTTTGGCTAGTTGGTTCTATGCCCTGAGTGGTTTGTTCAATTAAACTCGCCTCTACACTGCTACTAGCTAAATCAGTAGTAGCTGTCATAGCCGCTTTAGCGCTTTGTTCGCTACTTTCTTTCATTGCTCGTTGCATAATATTTGCTAAATAATCATCAATGCTAGATATGCTTTGAGATTTTGTAGCATTTGGTGTGGTGGTTGTAGTGGTTGTAGTGGTTTTAGTATCTTTGATCTCTTTATTTAGCTCAAAAGGTTGATTTAGCTTTTGTTCAGCAGTTTGAGCAAGCTTTTCGGTGATTTTTTGAGTATCAATTTTAGCTTCTGGATGTAGCTTTTTGACTGAATTTATATCATCGCTTAATTCTACACTTTGACCTTGCATTAGCTTGCTTAAGACACTTTTATCATCTTTTTGTGTTTTTTGAAGTGCCTTTTCTATATCTTTTTTAGTAATTGCATTTAAATCAATAGCTTGATTTAGTGCTGGAATTTGATTAAAAAACCCTTTAGCATTTAGGTTTTTAAACTCATTTTTTAGCGCTTCAAGACCATCTTTTGAGATTTTTATTTTGCTTAGACCTAGGCCAAATTTTTCAC
>JAFVMP010000080.1 GCA_017506845.1 Campylobacter sp. | reverse complement strand
GGACACAATGCGGTTGCGTTTGTATTTACGGTTGCAATTATCGCTCAAATTTACTACTTCTTACCAAAAGAGAGTGGCCAACCGATATTCTCATATAAGCTATCACTATTTTCATTTTGGGGCTTAATGTTTGTATATCTTTGGGCTGGTGGTCACCATCTTATTTACTCTACTGTTCCAGATTGGATGCAGACTATGGGGTCTATATTCTCTATTGTTCTTATCCTACCTAGTTGGGGTTCTGCTATCAATATGCTTTTAACAATGAAAGGCGAATGGGGACAATTAAGAGATAATCCATTAATTAAATTTATGGTTTTAGCCTCTACATTCTATATGTTCTCTACACTAGAAGGACCAATCCTTTCAATAAAATCAGTAAATGCTCTAGCGCACTTTACAGATTGGATTCCTGGCCACGTTCATGATGGTACTTTAGGCTGGGTTGGATTTATGACTATGGCTGCTTTATACCATATGACTCCGCGTATCTTTAAACGTGAGCTATATAGTAAATCTTTAATGGAAGCACAATTTTGGATCCAAACAACAGGTATCGTACTATACTTTGCATCTATGTGGATCGCTGGTATCACACAAGGTATGATGTGGAGAGCTACAGATGAATATGGTAACCTTGCTTATTCATTTATAGATACAGTTACTGTTCTTGTTCCTTATTATTGGATTAGAGCTATCGGTGGTTTATTATATCTAATCGGTTTCTTTATGTTTACTTACAACATTATAAAATCTATGTCATCAAGTAAGCCTATAGATCGTGAGCCAGTTAGTGCTTCACCAATGGCTGCGTAAGGAGGGATGTATGTTTAGTTGGTTAGAGAAAAATCCATTCTTTTTTGCGGTATTTGTATTTATCTTTATAGCATATGCTGGTATTGTTGAAATTTTGCCAGATTTTGCTGATCGTGCTAGACCTGTAGAGCACAAAAAACCATATACAGTATTACAATTAGCTGGTCGCCATGTATATATATCTGATAGCTGTAATGCGTGCCACTCTCAGCTAATTCGCCCATTTAAATCTGAAACAGATAGATATGGTATGTATTCAGTAAGTGGTGAATTTGCTTATGATAGACCATTTTTATGGGGATCAAAAAGAACTGGTCCAGATCTAGCTAGAATTGGTAATTATAGAAGTGTTGACTGGCATGAAAATCATATGAAAGATCCAGTAAGCGTAGTTCCAGGATCTATTATGCCTGCTTATGTTCATATGTTTAATAAAAATGCAGACATAGAGACTGCTTATGCTGAGGCTGTTACAGTTAAAAAGGTATTTAATGTTCCTTATGATATGGAAGGAATGCCAAAACTAGGTAGCTGGGAAGAAGCTCAAGCAGAGGTAAGAGCAGAAGCGGAGGCTATTGTAAGCCAGATGAAAGATCAAGATGTAAAAGATGCATTTGCTAGAGGTGAAATTCGCCAAATAGTTGCATTGATTGCATATTTAAATAGCTTAAAATAAGGTTTGTTATGAGTGTAGAGACTATGAGAGAGCTTCAAGCTTATGGCTTTTATATAATGTTAGTAGCTATGGTAGTTATACTATATAGCTACTGGTTTCATCTAAAGAAATCAGAAAAAACAGGCAGAAGAGACTATGAGAAATACTCAAATTTAGCCTTAAATGATGATTTGCAAGATGAAATTCTTGAGAGTGTCTCTACTTCTGACAAAGATACTAATAGGAGCGTTAAAAAATGAAATGGTTTAATCTAGAAGACAATGTAAATTCGCTTTCTATTCTTGGTGCTATAGCCATCGTATTATTGACATTAGTTGTCGTAGGTAGGCTATTTAAACTGATGAAAGTGAAAAAAGAGGGCGGTGAGCTAAGTGAGCATAACTGGGATGGAATTGGTGAGTATAAAAATCCACTTCCGCTTGGTTGGGCTGTTGTGTTTGTTCTTACTATAGTATGGGCAATTTGGTATTTTCTAGCTGGTTATCCTTTAAATTCATATTCACAAATTGGTGAGTATAATGAAGAGGTAAAAAAATACAATGCTAGTTTCCAAGCTAAATTTCAAAATGCTAGTCCAGAAGAGTTAAAAGCTATTGGTGAGCAAGTATTCTTAGTACAATGTGCTGCATGCCATGGTATTACAGGTGATGGTATTAATGGTAAAGCAGCTAATCTAATAGAATGGGGTAGCGAAAAAGGAATTTATGATGTTATCATCAAAGGTTCAAAAGGCTTAGGATACCCACTTGGCGATATGTTAAGTGCAGCTGATAATGGTATTGATGAAGCTACTGCTAAGGCACTAGCAGCATTTACTGCTAAAGAGATATCAGCTATTAAATCTACAGTAAATGAAGACTTAGTAGAGGCTGGTCGTGCAGCTTGGGCTACTTGTGCAGCTTGCCACGGCGAAGATGGTAAAGGTATGGATGGAATGGCTCCAGATCTTACTAAATATGGTTCAAGTGATTTTGTAGTAGAGGTTTTAGCTCGTGGCAAAACTGGAGATATTGGCCATATGCCTAAATTTACTGGCACAGGACTTATTAATCCTACTCAAGAAAAAGCTGTTGGCGAATATATAATCTCGCTTTCAAAAGGAGAATAATATGGAAAACACAAATAGATCTGTATTTGCATTAAGCGGAGTTACTGGTATGCTGATTGCTACTGTTCTTTTGCTATCTATATTAGTTGTGCTAACATATTTAGGTATAGTGGCTCAGCAAGATGTAATGCAAAAACCATATAAATTAGTAGATCCTACATCTGTAGAGATGAAAAGTAGTGTTGAAAAAGCTGCTGAAGTTATGGTAATTAAGGAGTAGAATATGTCTAATGTATTAGAATCATTGATTGTAATTGGACTTGTGATTGCTGCGGCTATAACTGCTTGGTCAGTGCTTACACCAAATAGTCTTTTCATCGGATGAGAGTATTTAATATTCTTAAAAGCGGCTTTATTGCCGCTTTGCTTAATATATGTGCGTATGGGGCTGTAATTGATAATGCTAATATTATCAGTGAGGCTGTGGAGATCAAGCTAAATTCAATCGGTAAAGAACTTAAGAGCAAAACTGGAGTTAGTCTAGATCTATTAACCGCAGAGAATATAAAAGGGATAAATCTAAAAGATATAGCTAGTTCTCATATCAAAACACTTCAAGCGCCATATGTTGTTTTAGCTATTATTCCTAAGGATTTTTCTAGCAAGGCTGGTCAGCTTGATATATTTGCTTCAAATGATGCTTTAATGCTTTTTGATAAAGAGGCAGTATTAAGCCCATTTCCACAAACTGGTTCAATAATTCCTCTATTAACACAAAATAAAGGTAAAGATATCTATAATTCCTCTATGCTAAATGGTTATGCTGATATAGCCGATCAAATAGCAGCTAGCAAAAATATTATTTTAGAAAATTCAATAGGCTCACAAAATAGAGATACTATAAATATCTTTAGATACTTAATATATGGTTCAATTATTCTTGTGATTATTGTTTTAATTTTTCGTAAATTTAATAAAGGTTAATAATGCAAAATCGTAAAACATTTTGGCCATATGGGATTGTAATCTCCATTTTTGCCATAGTATGTTCATGTGCTTACACTATATATTATTCACTTGATTATCCTGTTTATATGGATGATTATTATTTTAATAAATACCAAAATGTAGATAATAATTTTAATGAAATTCAAGCAGCTCAGGCAAATTTTAATCGTGAATTTAGCTTTGATACTACACCGCAAATTGAGCAAAATGGCGTAGTTGTACCAAATGAAATTCAAAAACTTCGCAAAGGTAAAACTGCTACAATAGTCCCATTAAATCAAAACTTTAATATCAAATTTGATACAAATGCTACTAAATATAGCTCTAAAATATTGCTAACTCGTCCAGATAGTAGTGAGTTTGATAGAGAATTAAATGGTCAAAATATTAACGGCAAGTTGACTATCAGCGATCTAAATTTAACTAAAGCAGGTAGATGGCAAATTAAAGCCAAGATTATAGTTGATGAGAATAAAACTGGATTTTATCAAGTAGAATTATATGCTAAATAAAACGCTTTTTGTCCTTAGTTCATCTAGGAATGTGCGAGATTTTTATTCTAGTAAGCTAAGTTTAAATTCGCTTCTACCAAAGGCTATTAGTACGGCTGAGTTTTTTGAAGAGGCTACATATGTGCCAAATAAACGCCGTGCTAGCGATACTGAGTGCTTGCTGCATATGCGTAATGCTGTAGCTAGAGTAGAGAATATCTCCAAAATTTTAAATATAAAAAATGAATTTCTAATTTTTCTTAAAAATTCGCACTATTTATTCTCATTTTTTAAGGAACTTAGCCGAGAAAAGTGTACCGTGGCTAATTTAAGTAGTGCTGATACTTATGCTAGCTATGATGAACATTTAACAATTTTAGATAATTTAGGGAAAATTTATAAAGATAGTCTAAATTCATCAAATATATACGATGATATTACACTTAGTGAATGTTATGAAATAAACTCGAATTTTATTAGCAATTTTGATAGGATTGAGTTTAGGCTTGATGGGATTTTAACCTCATTAGAGTGGGAGATTTTAACCAAAATCGCTAAGCAAACTCAGCTGATTTTAAGTGTAGATTGTAGTAAATTTAACCAAAAAACTATTAATGAGATTGTTAAATTTACTAGTTTAAATCTAGAAATTGGTTATAATTATGAGATAAATTTAAGCACTAAAAGTATAGAAAATAAAACTCAGTTAAAAAAAGCACCCGTTATAAATCTTAAGGGTTTTTGGATGCGTAGTTTACAAGCGGCTTTTGTTTTTGATGAGATTTCTAAGATGGTTAGAAGCGGAATTAATCCGCAAAATATCGCTGTAATTTTACCTGATGAGAGTTTTGCGGAGGTGTTGCAAAATCTAGATGAAAATAATATGTTAAATTATGCTATGGGTAAAAGCCTACGCAATGATCCAATTTGTATATTTTTACACTCTTTAAAAGAAGCTATTATTCAAGAGCTTGATTATAAATTTAACCCAAATTATATAAAAGAGACACCAAGTCCAAATCAAATACTTGCTACGCTAAATAGCTTTAATTTATCAACCCAAATTTATAATCATATTAAAGAAATATTTTATTCAAAAGTGAGTTTTGAAAGCTTTGAGAGCGTTGTGAAGTTGCTACTAAGTGATATCAAAAAAAGCACTGAAATTGCTGAGTTTATAGAAACTGAGCTTTTTAATATTAAAAATCTTTTAAGAGAGATTGAACTTAAATTTAGTGAACTTCTTGAGCTATTTTTGTTAAATTTTGCCAACAAAAAAGAGAGTATGACTGGCGGTGGATTAGTTACTGTAATGGGTGTTTTAGAAAGTCGTTCTAGAGTTTATGATGGTGTTGTGATAGTGGATTTTAACGACTCATTTGTCCCAAAAAGAAGCCAAAAAGAGATGTTTTTAAGCTCAATAGTAAGAAAAAATGCTGGCTTGATTAGTCATGCAGATAGGGAAAATCTCCAAAGATTTTATTATGAAAGTTTAATAAATAGAGCAAAAGCAGTCTCTATTTGTTATACTGAAAATGAAGAGCAGATTTTATCTAGATTTATTAAGGATTTTAGTGAACAAAATTTAATAAACACATCACAAATTTCTTATGAAAATGCTTTAAATATCGGTGGAGTAGATGTAAATACTACCCCAAAAGAGATTATAGAAGTTCATAATTTCTTTGAGTATCCAATCTCATTTAGTCGCCTTGATACATTTATAAAATGTCCAAGACGCTATTATTATCAATATATCAAAAATGTAGGTAAGCCTAAATTTTTTAATGAAGATAATCTTGAATTTGGTGCAAATTTGCATGAGGCATTACAAAAATATTTTGAAAATTCACCATATAAATTTAATAAAGATGAGTTTTTGCAAATTTATACTAACTATGAAGATACTCAGTTAGTATTAAAAAATGAGCTATTTAAGATTAGACTTAGTAAATTTGAAAAAGAGCAAAACTTGCATTTTCAAAAAGGCTTTAGTGTTTGGAAGTGTGAGTTAAAAATACGGAGCGAATTTAATGGCTTGCCGATTGAGGGAAAAATAGATAGGGTTGATATAAATGGTGATGAAATTTGGCTAATTGATTATAAAAGTGGCAATTTGGATACACAATCATTCCAGCTAGCATTTTATGAGATACTCTATTTAGCTGAGTTTCATCAAGAAGCTAAGGGTTATTTTTATTCATTAAAAGATAATAAATTTGAATCAAGTAATAAAAAAATAGATGAGTTAAGTCAGATTTTAAATGAGCTAAAAGAGTTAAGCGGTAGTCAAATTTGCTTTAATCAAGATACAAAAAATTGTAGCCAATGGTGCCCATATCAAACGCTGTGTTTAATGGAGTTAAGGTGAGTTTTGAGAACTATTTATGCCTAGAAGCAAGCGCAGGAAGTGGTAAAACATTTGCACTATCAGTGCGTTATATTGCCTTGCTTTTGCGTGGTAATCATCCAAATAAAATTCTAGCCCTAACATTTACAAATAAAGCTGCTAGCGAAATGCTCCAAAGGATTACGACAACTTTTTGTAATTTGCATAAAGATGAACAAAAAGGAGAACTAGAGGCACTTTGTGAGCTTTTAGAAATGGACGCTAAAGAGGTTTTGGCTATTCGTGATGAGATGATGGGTAGATTTTTAGCTAGTGAGTTAAAAATTTCTACATTTGATTCGTTTTTTGGAACGATTTTACGGCAGTTTAGTCTAAATTTGGGTCTAATGCCAGATTTTAGCTCCGTAGAAGATAATAGTGAGTTAATAAATAATGAATTTAACAAATTAATCATAGCAAATTCTATGGTAAAAGATGTGGCACAGTATCTATATGATACTAATAATACAGAGTCAGATTTTTTTAATAAGCTTAAATCCCTTAGTCAAAGTAAATTATCACAATTTAATGCCACTGTTCCATCGCCTAAAAATGCACTACAAAAATATTATCAATTGTGCGATATTGCTCTTAGACTTCATAGCAATACAAATTATAATAAGAATTTTGATAAAAGTTTAACACTAGAAAAAATAGTAACAAAGCCAATAGTAAAAGAATATACAAAAAAATATTTTGATAAGGTACGAGATAATCTTGAGTTTGTAAGTGCTAGAGATGAGTTTATACAAGCTTTAAAAGAGTACTATTTAGCTCTTGAAAAGTATGAAATATCTCAAATTTCAAAATTTGTAAAGCTGTATAAAAAGGCAATTGCCAATGTAAATAACCGTGAAAATAGTCTAAGTTTTGATGATATTACAAACTGGGTAAATGAGCTATTAACTAATAAAAATAGCCAAGATATAGATATGTTATATTTTCGCTTAGATGCAAAAATTAGGCATATTTTAATTGATGAATTTCAAGATACTAGTATAAAACAGTATGAGATTTTAGAACCATTAATTGCTGAAAGCGTAGCAGGTGTAGGGCAAAGCGGGCTTGGTAGTTTCTTTTATGTAGGTGATACTAAGCAAAGTATTTATAGATTTCGTGGTGGGCAAAAAGAGCTTTTTAATAAACTTAGAGATAATTTTAGTCAGATTAAAAGCCAGAGTTTAGATAAAAACTACCGCAGTGATAAGCTAGTTGTAGAGTATGTAAATAATCTTTTTAAATCAAAATATACAAACTACATAGATCAAATTCCAAATAGTAAAAATGAGGGTTATGTAAAAGTAGTTAAATTTGAAAAAGAAAAGCATTTAGAACAGATCTTAAACAACATAAACGAGCTTACTCAAGCTGGAGTAGCACACGAAGATATAGCGATTTTATGCTGGAAAAATAAGGATATAGATAATATAAAGAATTTTTTAGAGTTTAATGGGGTTGCTGTATCTACACAGATTATAAATCTTTTAATCAAAAGTGCAAATGTCGCAGCAGTGGTAGAGTTTGCAAAATATTGTATTTTTGGTGATGAAATTTATGCTTTAACCACTCAAGAGATTATCAAGAGTAAAAAGAGTCGTTTAGAATTAAAAACTAACACTAGCGTAGCACAGACTCTTAAATTTATTGCTAAATATCTAGAGATTAATCCTTATGATATTGATATGCTTAAACTTTATGAGATTAGTGCTAGTTATAGCGATATATATGATTTTGTTTGTAATATTGATCATGAAAAAGCCAAAAGCGCTAAAAGTAGCCAAAATGGTATAAATATAATGACAGTACATAAGAGTAAAGGGCTGCAGTTTGATCATGTGATCGTTGTAGATTATTTAGGGAGGCCAAATCCAAACCAGGATAAATTTTTAATAGAGTATAATCTAAGCTCAAATAGTTGGGATATCAAACTAAATAACAACACTCTTGAATATTTAGGTGATGAGGAATTTATAAATCTAAAAAATCGCCAAAAATCCCTAGATAAAGATGAAACTATAAATAAAATTTATGTCGCACTCACTCGTGCTAAACACAGCCTAATTATTTTAGCTGTAGCACAGCCAAACGGCAATAATATATCATATTTTACCCCTTATCAATGTAGTGATAAAAATATAGAATATGTAAGCTTACAAGAGTGTCAGATGGGAAGTATTCAGCCAAGCATCAAGGAAATAGCATCTAAGTCTGATATGATAGAGTTAGAGCCGTTTGTGATTGTCGGTCGTCAAGAGATTGATAATAGTAAAGATACTCAAGATGAATTAAATTTAGACGCAATCTACTTTGGCAAGGCATTACACTATTATTTAGAGAGTTTTAATTTTATAGATGCTAACTCAAAAGATATTGCTAAAAATCGCTTATATAATAAATTTGGAAGCTCATTAAACGATAAAAGCTTAAAAGATATTATAAAGCGGGTTGATAGACTTTTAGATAGCGCTAAATTTAATAAAATTATTGCTAATAAAAAATTGTACAAAGAGCAAGATATCGGTTTTGATGGAGTGCTAAGGCGTATTGATTTGCTTTGTATGAATGAGAGTGAGGCTCATATAATTGATTATAAAAGTTCATTAAATGGCTGGGAAAATCATAGAATTCAAGTATGTGAATATGCTAAAATTTTATCTAAAATTTACCCACAAAAAAACGTAAAAGCGAGTATTATTTATATATTAAATGATGAAATTCAAATACAAGATATCTAATATAAAATTTTACTTAAATTCAGCTTTATTTAAGCTAATCTCGCTATAATTCCAACTCTTAAAATTAATATAGATAAAAGGCAAGATTATGACAAATATAACAAAGCCAAATGAAGTAAAACGTGATTGGATCGTT
>JAFVMP010000079.1 GCA_017506845.1 Campylobacter sp. | reverse complement strand
TTAAAAGATGGTGCCTAGGGGGAGACTTGAACTCCCGACCTCCGGCTTATGAGACCAGCGCTCTAACCAGCTGAGCTACCGAGGCACAATAGCGTTAAATGGTGGCTCTAACAGGACTTGAACCTGTGACCTCCACCATGTCAAGGTGATGCTCTACCAACTGAGCTATAGAACCTTTTTGGCTAAAAAGAATAGAATTATACAAATTCAAGCCTTAAATTTGAATAAATTTTGGGCTTGAATTTAAAATTTATACCAAATTTGCCTTTACAAGCATAGCATAAAGAATCACAAACATTATAATTGTAGGGACTTCGTTATAAATTCTAAAGAATTTTCCACTTTTTGTGCAGCGATTTTCTTTAAATTGTTTCATAAAATACCCAAGGCTAAAGTGATAAATCACTAAAATAACTACACAAAGTAGCTTCATATGAAAATACCCTTGCTTCATTAGTTCAGGTTTAGCGCCAATTAAGATAAATAATCCTGAAGCTATCGTAATAATCATCGCAATCCAGCCAATTCCATGAAATAGTTTGGACTCTTGAATTTTAACTACATCGCAAAAGCCATTATTTGCGATATGTTCAGCGTGATAGACAAATAGTCTAGGCAGATAAAAAAGCATCGCCATCCACGATATAAAAGCAGCATAGTGCAACCATTTTAACCATAAATAGGTCTCGTATTCCATATCTTCTCCTTAAATTTTTTGCAAGTTTAGCATATGATTTATAAATGAATTTAAATATTTTTTAAAATAGAATCTTTTCTACTAAGATACTCTTCATAACTTATAGCACCACTTTTGTAAAGCTCGTAAAGTTTTTCTATATTTTCTAAATTTTTAATATCACTAATACTATGCTGCAATGCGTTTATCTCGTTTATTTTTACCACCCAGCTATGAAGCAAAAAAGCATCAATTAGCCACCATATTAGCCAAAATCCTAAAAATATATAGCCAATTAAAAATATTGCCGTAGCACTTCCAATCCAAAATAGTGCTAACTGCATAACTCCGCTTAAAAACTTTCCGCAGTAAATTCTATGAGCGCTAAAAGCTGATAGAAAAAACCATAACAGATAGGCTATGTAGATATTTCGTCCCATTATTTTGCCTTTTTTTGGATTAAGGTTTGTAGTAAGATTATAGCTACGCCTAAATTTATCATAATATCAGCAAAGTTAAACACAGCAAACTCAAACCACTTATGCCAAAATATATAATCGACTACACCAGGATGGATAAATCTATCAAAAATATTAGAACATCCACCGCCTAAAATCAAACCAAAAGCCGCTGTATGCGACTTTAAAAGCTCTTTTTGCTTAATTAGATAAATAGCTAAAAGTGCGATTAATGCAATCTGAAGATATTTTAAATTTCCTTCTAAAAACGCTAACATTGAAAATGCAACGCCTTTATTGTAAACTAGCACCAGATCAATAAAATCGCTTTGCCATCTAAAGCCTTGCAAAAATAGCCATTTAATTAGCTGGTCAGCTGCAAAAACTATAATAAAATAGCTTAAAAATCGTAAAAATACCTTATTCATTTAATGCTTTTAAAAAGAATTTTTCTACCTCTTCCATCTTTTGAGCGACTAGATTTTCATCCTTGCCCTCTAAGAGTAGTCTAATTAAATTCTCTGTACCAGAGTAGCGAAATAGTGATCTAATATGGAGTTTTTCTAGTTCGGATTCAAGCTCTTTTATTCCGCTGATTTGATCAAGTGGGCGTTTTTGAACGATTTTTAAATTTGTTAATTTTTGTGGATATGGTTTGATTTTTCCAAATATTTCACTAGCTTTTTTACCACTTTTTAATAAGCATGCACTAACTTGAAGCGCTGAGACTAAACCATCGCCGGTTTTAGAAAAGTCGCTAAATATGATATGGCCGCTTTGTTCGCCACCAAAGTTTATCCTATGTTCTTTCATCATCTCTAATACATATTTATCGCCGACATTTGAGCGTTTTAGGGCAATTTTGCGTTTGCTTAAGTGATCATCTAAAGCAGCATTGCTCATCACAGTTGTTACTATTGCTTTTTTGCTTAGCATATTATTTTCATCTAAATAGCTTGCTAACACACCAAGAAGCGCATCACCATCAACTACTGTACCTTTTTCATCTACTACAACTAACCTATCAGCATCTCCATCAAATGCAAACCCAATATCAGCTCTTAATCTTTTAACTTCAGTTGCCAAAGATTCAGGGTGCAAAGCGCCACAATTTTCATTGATATTAGATCCATTTGGCTCATCATTTAATACTATTATCTCAGCGCCTAATTCGTTAAAAACTGTTGGAGCTACTTTATATGCAGCACCATTAGCCACATCTAAGACAACTCTTAATCCTTTTAAGGTTAGCTCTTTTGGAAATGAGTTTTTAATATGCACGATATAGCGACCTATTACATCGTCTATTCTTTTGGCGCTTCCGATATCTAGGCCTGTTTTTTGATTGTGTTGGATTAAATCTAGATTAAAGTAAATTTCTTCAATCTCTCTTTCATCGGCTTCAGCTAGTTTATTACCACTCCCATCAAAAAATTTAATTCCATTATCAAAAAATGGATTGTGACTAGCACTTATCATTATACCAGCATCGCAACGCATATCTTCAGTTAAAAATGCAATAGCAGGTGTTGGCATCGGGCCAATTTGCACTACATCATAGCCAACCGCTGTAAGTCCTGCTACTATAGCAGTTTCTATCATATAGCCACTTTTTCTAGTGTCTTTTCCTACTAATATTTTATTGGTTTTTGAGTGCGCTCTAAAGTATATCCCAGCAGCCATAGCTAGACGCATAGCAGTCATAGCATCAAGCTTTTTACCAGCTAAACCTCTTACTCCATCAGTTCCAAATAGCTTCATATCATCCTCATAAATTTGTAAATTTAATCGTATTTTAGCTAAAAATGTTAAACTAACAAAAATAGTGCTAAAGTTGGCTATTTTGCTATATTAAAAGATACTTAAATTCAGTTTTAATTAATAATATTTTGGTATAATTCCGAGCTAAAATTATGAAAAAGGTAAGTTATGGCAAATCATAAATCTGCTGAAAAAAGAGCAAGACAAACCATTAAAAGAACAGAAAGAAATAGATTTTACCGCACAAGACTTAAAAATTTAACAAAAGCGGTAAGAGTTGCAGTAGCTAACAACGATAAAGAAGCAGCATTATCAGCATTAAAAGATGTAAATAAAAGCTTCCATAGCTTTGTAAGCAAAGGCTTCCTTAAAAAAGAGACAGCTTCTAGAAAAGTTAGCCGTTTAGCAAAATTAGTAAATACATTAGCTGCGTAAGCTAGGTTATGCTCGCACAAAAATTACAACCATTTATAGATCGTTTTAGCGAGATTGAGAGCTTGCTAAGCGATCCATCAGTCATTAGTGATATATCTCGTATGACTGAACTCTCCAAAGAACAACGAAATTTAGAACCAATAAAAGAAGCTAGTGATAGGTATCTTCATATTTTATCAAGTATTGAAGAGAATCGTGAGCTTTTAGGTGATCCTGAATTAGGTGATCTAGCTAAAGAAGAGTTAAAAATCCTTGAACCTGCCCTTGAAGAATTGGAAAACGAAATTAGAATTTTACTTATCCCAAAAGATCCAAACGATGATAAAAATATATTTTTAGAGCTTAGAGCAGGTACTGGTGGCGATGAGGCGGCGCTATTTGTTGGTGATTTAGCAAATGCGTATATGCGTTATACCGAGCAAAGAGGATATAAATTCGAAATTGTTAGTTCTAGCGAGGGTAGTGCTGGCGGATTTAAAGAGATTATTTTGCTAATTAAAGGCGAAGGTGCATATTCAAGACTTAAATTTGAAGGCGGAACTCATAGAGTTCAGCGTGTGCCTGAGACAGAATCTCAAGGTAGAGTACATACATCTGCTATTACAGTAGCAGTAATGCCAGAGGTGCAAGATAGTGAGATTATTATCAATGAAAATGATCTTAAAATCGATGTAATGCGTAGTAGCGGTCATGGCGGTCAAAGTGTAAATACTACTGATTCGGCTGTAAGAATTACGCATAAGCCAACTGGTCTAGTAGTAGTCAATCAAGATGGCAAAAGTCAGCATAAAAACAAAGAAGCTGCAATGAAGGTTTTAAAAGCAAGACTTTATGAAATGCAAGAAAAAGAGCGTCTAGCAGCCCAAAGTCAAGAGAGAAAAGATCAAGTAGGCACAGGAGATCGCAGTGGTAGAATTCGTACATATAACTACCCACAAAATAGAATTAGCGATCATAGGATAAACTTAACTTTATATAGACTTGATGCGATTATGGCTGGTGGGCTATTTGATGAGATTATCGATCCATTAATTGCTGATTATCAAGCAAATGCAATAGCGAGTGCTGGCTTGTGATGGAGTTGCTGCTTTTGGCTGTGGCGCTATCGATGGATAGTGCAGCATTAAGCATAGCCAATGGCGCAAGATGTACAAATTTAACTTTATTTAAAATCAGTAAAATTGCCTTTGTTTATGGATTTTTTCAAGCCCTTATGTTGCTTATTGGTTACTTTTTAGGGCTTGAATTTATTAAATATGTCGAAGCTATTGATCATTATATAGCATTTTTTATATTATTTGTTTTGGGCGCTAAGATGATAAAAGATTCTAGAGAAGAAGAGAATCTAGAGTGTAGTATTGATTTGAGTTTAAAACTTTTAATAATTGGAGCGATCGCTACTAGTATAGACGCATTGGCTGTTGGTGTAGCGCTTAGTTTTGAGGGTGGTAGTATCGCAGTTAGCTCAATAGTTGTAGGGCTAGTATGTTTTGCTATTTGTATTGTTGCAGTTTATATCGGCAAGT
>JAFVMP010000078.1 GCA_017506845.1 Campylobacter sp. | reverse complement strand
ATTTCATCTTAAATTAAGTAAAATTTGAGTAAAATAGGCATTTTTTAATAAATTTAGTTGAAAGGAAAGATTGTGCCAACCATTAATCAATTGGTCAGAAAAGAACGCAAAAAAGTGATCGTAAAATCTAAATCACCAGCGTTAAAAGAGTGTCCTCAAAGAAGAGGTGTTTGTACGAGAGTTTATACTACAACTCCTAAAAAACCAAACTCAGCTTTGAGAAAAGTTGCCAAAGTAAGGCTAACAAGCGGTTTTGAAGTAATCAGCTATATCGGCGGTGAAGGCCACAACCTACAAGAGCACAGTATTGTACTAGTGCGTGGTGGTAGGGTAAAAGACTTACCAGGTGTTAAGTATCATATCGTTCGTGGTGCTCTTGATACAGCAGGTGTTGCAAAACGTACAGTATCTAGATCTAAATATGGTGCTAAACGCCCAAAAGACGCTAAAAAGTAATCATTGACGCAGACTAGCCCTTAGATATGGCTTAGTTTGAGTAAAATTTAAATTTGAAGGAAAGTTATGAGAAGAAGAAAAGCCCCTGTTAGGGAAGTAATGCCTGATCCAATTTATGGCAATAAAGTTATAACTAAATTTATTAATTCACTTATGTATGATGGCAAAAAAAGTGTAGCTACAGAGATTATGTATGGTGCACTAAAAGCTATAGATGCTAAAGGTGGCGACCTAAAAGGCATAGATGTATTTAATAGTGCTATTGATAATGTTAAACCTATTATGGAGGTAAAATCTCGTCGTGTAGGTGGTGCTACATATCAAGTGCCTGTAGAGGTTCGCGCTGCACGCCAACAAGCTCTAGCTATTCGCTGGATTATTAGTTTTGCTCGCAAAAGAAGCGAAAGAACTATGATAGAAAAATTAGCTGGCGAATTATTAGATGCTGCAAACTCAAAAGGTGCTTCATTTAAGAAGAAAGAAGATACATATAAAATGGCAGAGGCTAATAAAGCATTTGCTCACTATCGCTGGTAATAAGGAGTATCTATGTCAAGAAAAACTCCATTAAATATGGTTAGAAATATCGGTATCGCTGCACACATCGATGCTGGTAAGACAACTACAAGTGAGAGAATTCTATTTTTTACAGGTATGAGTCATAAAATTGGTGAAGTTCATGATGGTGCTGCTACTATGGACTGGATGGAACAAGAAAAAGAGCGTGGTATTACTATTACTTCTGCTGCTACTACTTGTTTTTGGAAAAATCACCAAATTAACCTTATAGACACTCCAGGACACGTTGATTTTACTATCGAAGTTGAGCGTTCTATGCGTGTTCTTGATGGTGCTGTAGCTGTATTTTGTGCTGTTGGTGGGGTACAACCTCAAAGTGAAACAGTATGGAGACAAGCTAATAAATACCGTGTTCCAAGAATGGTTTATGTAAATAAAATGGATAGAATCGGTGCTAACTTCTATAATGTTGAAGAGCAAATCAAAACTCGCCTAAAAGCTAATCCAGTTCCAATTCAAATTCCAATTGGTGCTGAAGATGAGTTTAAGGGTGTTGTAGATCTAATTACTATGAAAGCACTTGTTTGGGAAGATGATACAAAACCAACTGATTTTGTAGTTAAAGATATTCCAGCTGATCTTGTAGAAAAAGCTGAAGAGTATCGCAATAAAATGATTGAAGCTGTAGCTGAGACTGATGATGCTCTAATGGAAAAATTCTTTGGTGGCGAAGAGTTAACTATTGAAGAGATTAAAAAAGGTATCAAAGCTGGTTGTCTATCTATGAGCATGATTCCTATGGTTTGTGGTACTTCATTTAAAAATAAAGGTGTTCAACCGCTTCTAGATGCAGTTGTAGACTACCTACCATCTCCAGATGAAGTTGAAGCTATTAGAGGTGAGCTTGAAGATGGTACTGAAGTAGTTGTAGATAGCACAGATGATGGCGAATTTGCTGGTCTTGCATTTAAGATTATGACTGACCCATTTGTTGGACAACTTACATTCGTAAGAGTTTATCGTGGCCAACTAGAGAGCGGTAGCTATGCTTATAACTCAACAAAAGATAAAAAAGAAAGAATCGGCCGTCTATTAAAAATGCATTCAAATAAACGTGAAGAGATTAAAGTTCTTTACGCTGGTGAGATTGGTGCTGTAGTTGGTCTTAAAGATACTTTAACAGGTGATACGCTAGCTAGTGAAAAAGATAAAGTTATCCTTGAGAGAATGGATTTCCCAGAGCCAGTTATCAGTGTTGCAGTTGAGCCAAAAACAAAAGCAGATCAAGAAAAAATGGGTATTGCTCTTGGTAAATTAGCTCAAGAAGATCCAAGCTTTAGAGTTAGCACTGATGAAGAAAGCGGCCAAACAATTATCGCTGGTATGGGTGAATTACACCTTGAGATCATCGTTGATAGAATGTTAAGAGAGTTTAAGGTTGAAGCTGAAGTAGGTCAACCACAAGTTGCATATCGCGAAACTATTAAGAAAACTGTTGAACAAGAGTATAAATATGCTAAACAATCAGGCGGTCGTGGTCAGTATGGTCATGTTTATCTACGCCTTGAGCCGCTTGAACCAGGTAGCGGATTTGAATTTGTTAATGATATCAAGGGTGGGGTTGTGCCAAAAGAGTATATTCCAGCTGTTGAAAAAGGTTGTAACGAAGCACTACAAAGCGGTGTTTTAGCTGGTTATCCAGTAGAAGATGTTAAAGTTACACTATTTGATGGTAGCTACCACGAAGTTGACTCTTCTGAAATGGCGTTTAAACTTGCTGCTTCTATGGGCTTTAAAGAGGGTGCGAAAAAAGCTGGTGCTGTTATCCTTGAGCCTATGATGAAAGTTGAAGTAGAGACTCCAGAGGAGTATATGGGCGATGTAATCGGTGACTTAAATAGACGCCGTGGCCAAATTAACTCAATGGATGAAAGAGGCGGCAATAAAATTGTTACTGCATTCTGCCCACTTGCTGAGATGTTTGGTTACTCTACAGATTTAAGAAGCCAAACTCAAGGTCGTGCATCATACTCAATGGAATTTGATCATTATGAAGAAGTTCCTAAAAATGTATCTGACGAGATTATCAAAAAGAGAAATGGTTAATCCATTTTAAGCTCCGCTTTGGCGGAGTTTGCTCCTCATAGCTCAGCAGGATAGAGCGCAGAATTCCTAATTCTGAGGCCATAGGTTCGAATCCTATTGGGGAGACCATTTTGTAATTAAATAAGATTAATGTTCTTTATTTGCTTTTATCCAAGTTTCTTTCTTAGGTTTTAAAAGATGAAATCATAGCTGTTAGAAACCGAATTTAACCTTTTAAGCTTAATCAGTAAAATTATCCTTTTGTAAAAATTAAATAAATTTTCTTTTAATTATATTTTATTTATAATACCTAAATTGTAGCATTAAAAAATATTCTATTATACGCTAGATAACACAAGATTGCGTCAAATACAATTATTATAGGAATAAAGTTTAAGCTGTTCTAGACAATAATAGATTAATTTTATTTAATAAATATTGTTAAATATTTTTAGTTTAAAATCTTATTTATATATTAGTATTAAGCTATCTTGTAGTTGCGTATATGTATTAGCAATTCAAAAATTTAATTCTGCAAGATAACTACTATTTTTAATAAAACTTTAATGTATATTTAACTATAATTGATAATGCATTTCATTATTAAAGGTTATAAATATGACTCTAGATCTATTAGAAAACGGTGAAGT
>JAFVMP010000077.1 GCA_017506845.1 Campylobacter sp. | reverse complement strand
CCATTACTTGCTAAAATTTTAGCCTCTTTTAATATTATATCCTCATCTATACTTCTACTAAATCCCCTAACACTTGGAATAATACAGTAGCTACAAGCAAAATCACAACCTTCTTGAATTTTAATAAAAGCTTTAGTGTGATTTTCATAGTTACTTACTATATTTTTATCGATGAAATTTAGATCTCCTAGTTCATAAAACGGCTCACTCTTACCTAGCATTTCATCAATTTTACTCTTATTGCTAGCACCAAGAACTCCAAAAATAGCTGAACTTTTAAATAATTCATCACCTTTGCTAACTGCTCCACAACCAGTTAAGATTACTTTTTTGCCGCTATTGCGCATACTATTTATATAGTTTCTTACTCCGCTATCTGCGCCATTTGTTACTGTACATGAATTTACCACTATAATATCAGCTACACTCTCATCATTAACTATTTCATAATTTTTAACATAACTTTTTAAAAGCTCAGTATCATAGATATTTGTTCGACATCCAAATGTTTTAAAATATACTTTCAATCTAAATTTTCCTTATCTAATTCTAATTGTTGCTCGATTTTACCAGTATGTCTTCCCATAAATAGCGTCTGAGTCGGATAAGCGATTTTGATATCGCTCTCTGCATTTAATGCCTCTATAATCTCAGCGCTAATAGTACTACGAAGAGCCAATGTGCCATAAGAATTATTCATATACCAAACACTAATATTAATCCCATAAGGCTCAAAAAAACTAAATATTCTAGGTTCTACATTTGTATTTTTGATATTATACTGATCTCTAAGCTTATTCATCTGTTGTTTAGCTATATCAGTATAGCCTTTTGAATATTTTCTTGCTATATTTTTAATTATATGCATTGCTTTTTTATGATTACTATCAAAGCTTAGCATTATATCTATTCCATCCCATACAGTTTTCATACCGCTATGAGTGTAATTAGCAATTAACTCTGTAAATATATAGTTATTTGGTATAAATATAATCCTGCCGCTTCTGCGATTTACTTTATATGTCGTTAGTGTAATGTCTTCATAAATTGTCATTCTAAGTAAGCTAATATCTATAATATCACCTACATAATCTCCATTTTGATATCTTACACGAATTCTATCACCCACATGAAATGTTCCGCCAAATATGATAACACTCCAGCCAAGAAGACTCATAAACATATCTTTCATCGCAATTGCTAAACCAGCAGAGGCAAAACCAAGAATCGTAACCATATAACTAACATTTTCTATATATGCAAAAAGTAAAATAAAAATAATAATAGTAAAATTAATAACATTTATAAATTTATTTATAGTGTAGAATTTTTGATTATCAATTACATATTTTTTGGCTGTAAATTTAAGCAAAAATCCAATCAAAATCACAATAATAATAGTAAAAAATATAGTTAATGTCTCTTTAATTTGAGATGTAAGACTATCTGTAGCTCTGCTAATAGCCTCATCAAGTCTTGCTTGATATACGCCAAATGTAGTCGTAGCAATCTCTTTGGCAATATTAAATTCACCCAATGTTCTATTTATCTCAACTAAATTTGTATAATTTATCGTTGTTTTATTGATATCATAAATTTCTTGAAGTAAATTTTGCTTTTTACTTAAAATATCTATAGCAACCTCAAGCTGAGCTAAGCGACTATAATATTCAGCTTTTTCTCCTTTTAATCTCTTAAGATAAGAAAATCCACCAATAATAGCAATTGGATTGGTTATCTTATACTCTTCTTCAATCTCTGGCACAGCTAGCATACTTTGAAATGGTGAGCGCTCATACTCTTTTAATAACTCAATCTGCTCTTTTAAACTAGCTACTCTACTATTTAATTCATCTTTATTTTGTTCAAATTTGCCATTTTTTAATTGATTTTGCACCTGTTCTAATTCTACAAGTAGATTTTGGTAAGTATTATAATTGGCATATTTTATCAGCCAAATATTACCTTTTAGAGTTGCATCAAGCCTATTTATATTATCATTTATGGTTAGAATTTGAGATTGATTGCCAGCTAATACGCTAGCAAAAAATATCAAAATCCAAAGAATTTTACTCATTTAAATAGCCTTAAAATTTCAATTACTTGCTCTTTTGATATATCGTTTTTAATTAAATTTGCACCAATTCCATTTGGCAAAATAAACTTAATAACGCTATTTTCACTCTTTTTATCTAGAGTAAATGCATCATAAAATGCATATTCATCTTTAATTTTATATGTTGTTGGCAGGTTAAATTTAATTAACAAATTCTCTATCCTATCAACATCTCTTACGCTTAATAATCCTAAATTTAAAGCCAATTTATTTGCCATATTCATACCTACAGCTACAGCTTCGCCGTGCAATAATCCTTTGTAATTTAACTCATTTTCTATCACATGAGCAAATGTATGGCCGTAGTTTAATACCGCTCTTAAACCCTTTTCACGCTCATCTTGGCTTACTACCATAGCTTTTAACTCTACACATCTTTGGATAATTTTAGTTAGGTCGTCTTGATTTTGTACATCGCACTTTTCAAAAAACTCAAAAAACTTCTCATCAAACATAACCGCCATCTTAATAGCCTCAGCAATTCCAGCAGCAAATTCACGCTTTGGTAGTGTCTTTAAAAATCTACTCTCACAATAAACTGCCTTTGGCTGATAAAAACTACCAATTAAATTTTTACCAAATTTATTATTTACACCAGTTTTGCCACCTACACTTGCATCAACTTGAGCCAAAAGAGTAGTAGGAATAGTAATAAAATCAATCCCGCGTTCATAAATACTAGCGACAAATCCACTCATATCGCTTACCACTCCGCCGCCAAGAGCGATTATGGTACTAGAACGATCTAATCTACTTACAAAAAGCTGTTCTAAGATATTTTCAATAGTGGCTAAATTTTTATACTCCTCCCCGTCTGGAATAGTAATAGTATATTTTTCATCAGCTTCAATAAGTGATAAAACTTCAGCTAAATACAATCCGCCAACTTTTGAATTAGTAATAATTGCAACTTTACCTTTAAACTTAAGCGTAGATAGTTCATCTATATATACTTTATAGCTATTTTTGTCTAAATTTATATCAATTTGCATATTTTATCCTTTTTATGATTTTATCCAACTCATTTTAATCATCATTTAATCAGCCTTGGATTGCATATAATTTTTTACGCTCGCTTGAACTAGCGATATTTAATGCTTTTCTATATTTGGTTATTGTTCTTCTAACTAGCTTGATATTAAATTCATCTTCAATCTTAGCCAAAATCGCCTCATCACTTAGCGGCTTAGCCCTATTTTCATTTTTAATTAAATTTAATAAAAATTCCTTAATAGCAGCATTTGATACCTCTTGAGAAGCAGCAGCTGCAAAAAAGTTTTTAAGTGGAACAATCCCACGCTTTGAACTTAAAAATTTATTTTGTATAGCACGACTTATAGTAGATGGATTCCTACCTAAATCTTCTGCTATATCTTTTAATTTCATCGGTTTTATATCTCCGCCAAAGAAATAGTCATATTGATATTCTATTATCATTAAGCCAATTTTATGAAGTGTGGATTTACGCATTTCTAAGGCATCTATTAAATCTTTTGCCTCTTTTATTTTACTTGAGACGAATTCACTTTTTTCATCTATTCCTTCAATATCTATATGAATATTTGGATAAAATTCATCATTTATAGCTACTTCAATCCCGCCATCACTATCATAAACAAATATATCAGGTATTACTAGCATCTCATCATCCATATACTCAATAGCTGGAGGATTTTTAAATTTCTTTAGTAAGCTCATAGCAGCTTCATAATTTTTACGCTTTGTAAATTTACTTATATTTTCAAAATTTTGAATAATTTCAATACAAAGCTCATATATATCATCATCATCACAAAGCTCATTAAGTTGAAATATAAAGCTCTCTTTATAATCTACTGCACCCACACCAACAGGCTCTAAATAGGCAAAACGGGCGCGCACTCTTTCTACTTCATCTTTACTAAATCCAGCAAATATCTCATCATCCCACTCAAAATAACCTTCACTATTAATACACTCTATAATCAAATTTGCAATCTCTTTGGATTTTTTAGATGGAAATAATTTATCATCAATTTGCGAACTTAGCTTTTCATACAAGCTCTCTTTATAAATAATGCTAGATTCTATAGTATCGCTAATACTTGTTTTATAGATATCGCTGTAGAAATTTAACGATCTACTTTTTGGATTTGGCTCAAGCTGTACAAATGGATTTTTCTCGATAAATGGTTCTAAAGTCTCCTTTAACTCATCACTAGCAACCTGTAAAATTGGCAACCAGCTACGCAAGGTCTGATTAAGTTTAGTTTTAGCAGTGAGCTTTTGAGAGAGTTTCATTAGTCTAGCAATCTAAACTCTTCACCCAGATAATGGGTTCTAACAAGCTGATTATTTGCCACCTCGTTTGCGCTTCCACTAGCTAGTAGCGTTCCACTTTTTATTACATAAGCCCTATCGCAGATTGCTAAAGTTTCACGCACATTATGATCAGTGATTAAGATTCCAATATTTAGCTTTTTTAAATCATTTATAATACTTTGAATATCAGCTACTGCAATTGGATCAACCCCAGCAAAAGGCTCATCAAGTAGTAAAAATTTAGGCATAATCATCAAACTTCTAGCAATTTCACATCTTCGCCTCTCACCGCCACTTAGACTAAGCCCTTTTCTAGAGCGAATCGGCTCTATATTTAGCAAATTTAACATCTCCTCAACCTTTGCATCGATGCTTTTGCTATCTTTATATACTATTTGTGCTGCTAAAGTTAGATTTTCTTCTACTGTTAAATCCTTAAAAATACTACTTTCTTGAGGTAAATAGCCAATACCTTGCATAGCTCTTTTATGTAATGGATTAGATGTTATATCTTTACCATCTAGCATAATCTGTCCACTACTAGGCAAGATTAATCCGCAAATCATATAAAATGTCGTAGTTTTACCAGCACCATTTGGCCCTAAAAGTCCTACTACTTCACCGCTTTTAATCTCTAACGAAACGCCGTTTATAATATTTGTTTTTTTAATATTTTTCTTTAAATTTAAGACTTCTAATCTATGCATAGCTTACCTCATAAACTCTCTCATTGCCACTAACTATAATATCTACAATACAGATATCTAACCCATTTTTGTTAGCAAATTTAAGCAGCTCATCATCGGCCCATTCAACAATATGCAAACCATCTTCATATAAATTCTCATACAGACCATTTCTTTTAATAGCCTCAAATCCGCCCTGATAAATATCATAATGGTAAATTTGACCATAATCTTGCATTATACTAAAAGTTGGAGAGGTTACAATAGCTGGATTATTCTTATTTATGATAGCTTTACTAAGTGTTGTTTTGCCACTGGCTAGATTACCTCTAAGGGCAATAATTCCGCTATTTGGCAACTCATTTATAAGAGTATCTAGCTCATTTAAGCCTAACTTAAATCTCTTTAACATAGCTATTTTGCTCGCTTTTTGGAATTGATTTAGTTGCTGGAATAGCTAAAACCTCATAGCTCACCTCTTTAGCAATAAATTTAATCGTAATCTTATCGCCGATTTTAACATCTTTGCTAGGTTTTGCTACAATACCATTGATACTCACAACGCCACTTTTACACATATCTTCGCTAATGGCTCTACGCTTAGTAATATTAACTGTATTTAAAAATTTATCTACTCTCATAGAGATATTTTAGCTAAATTTGGCTGAATTTTGATTTTAATTTATAAATTTTACGATGGAATATAACATAAATAAAACCCTCTTCAAGCGAAGAGGGAGAAGATTATTTTTTCTTACAAGTTTTGCACTCAGCAACTGCATCTTTTAAATTTTTACCAACTTTAAATTTAACAACTTTTTTAGCTGGAACTTTAACTTCTTTACCAGTACTTGGAACTTTAGCTGTTCTAGCAGCTCTTTCTGATATACTAAAAGTACCAAAACCAACAAAGGTTACGCTATCGCCTTTTGTTAGCACTTCGCTGATTGTCTCAAGCACACCATCAAGTGCAGCTTCTGCATCTTTTTTAGTTAAGCTGGCTTTAGCAGCTACTAGGCCTACAAATTCTGCTTTTGTCATTGTTAATCCTTATGTGGAAATTTACATTCTAATTCTACACTATTTTACCGCTAAATTCAAGGGTTTAGCCCATTTTTACATAAAAATTAAGCCATTTTACACAATTTTTTGATATAAATTTAAAACTTCTAAGTAAATAGCCATAAAATCACTATTTTTTGCAATTTTTCAAAATCTCATCAATTATAATTTTTGAGCCATTTTTATCTATTAAATTTAATAGTTTTTGAGAAATTTCTTTTAAATTTGCACTATAAATCATCTCTTTTACACTATCTAAATTTAACTCATCTTGACTTACAATCATTCCAGCGCCTTGATCGCACAAAAATTTTGCATTATAAAATTGATGATTATTTGCCGCATAAGGAAATGGAATAAAAATCGTAGGTAACCCAGTCGCACACAACTCCCAAATCGTACTAGCCCCAGCCCTACTAATACAAAAATCAGCTCTATTCATATAATGTTCAATATCTTTACTAAAAGCAAAAACTTCAGCCTCTATATTTAGTTCTTGATATTTGCGTATCATTGCATCATACTCTTTTTGGCCACATTGATGAATAATTTTTATACCATTTTGGGCTAAATTTGGAGCTAAATTTAATGCTAAAGTATTAATAAAATTAGCTCCTTGTGAACCACCTAAAAACAAAATTACTTTAAAATCTTGCCTAATTCTAGCAATTTTAAAAAATCTATCATCCACTGGATAATCAAATTTTGGCTTAAAATATGAGCTAAAAAATCCTTTAGCAAACGGTTTTAACAATAAATTTAATCTACCAATTATTGCATTTTGCTCGTGAATATATAGCCTTTTATTATATATAATCGCTCCAATAGCCGCAGGTGCTGCACTATATCCGCCTACGCTAATTATCATTTTAATGCTATGAGTATCAAAAATATGCTTACATTTAAATGCTAAATTTAAAATATTAACTAAAGATAATACCTTGCCAAATCCGCGTTTATTTACTACACCACTACTATCTAAAAAATAGCAAGCTTCAAATATATCTGAATCTTCAAACCACATTCTATCTTGCCCGCTACTTGAACCAATAAAAATAGCTTTAAGGCCACGCAAATTTAGCTCACGTCCAAGCGCTCTAGCAATAGCCAAATGCCCGCCAGTTCCACCACCAGTTATAGCAATCATGATAAATCTGCCTTTTTACTAATCATAAGTACCATTCCAATT
>JAFVMP010000076.1 GCA_017506845.1 Campylobacter sp. | reverse complement strand
GGTGAACTAAGGCAAATTACTAATATATCAACCTTTTTTATGCAAATGCCTTTTCATACTCTTTTTGTGTTGCTTCACTTAGAGTTATAATCTCATAATTCTTCTCATCGCTTAAAAGTGCTAAAGTTAGCTTGTGATTAAGATCATGGCTACCAGCAAATGCTTCATAATCTCCAATCATAGGCGCACCAAGCAAGCTTATATCGCCAATTGCATCTAAAATTTTATGACGGACAAATTCATTTTCAAATCTTAATCCCTCAGGATTTAATATTTTACCACCATCTATTACTACAGCATTATCTAAGCTTCCACCTAGCGCTAGCCCCATTGAATTTAGCTTTTGTACATCTTTTAAAAATCCAAAAGTCCTAGCCCTTGCTATTTGATTTATAAAATTTTCTTTACTAAATTCAAAAGTATAACTTTGTAAGCCAATTACTGGATTTTCAAATTTAATTGTATAGTTAAATTTTGGATTAGTTGATGGAGTTAATTTGACATATTTATCGCCCTCACGCACCTCTACTTCACGCTTAACTACTATTACTTTTTTATCAGCTTCTAGCTCGACTATACCAGCCTCATCAAGCATCATACAAAAACTAATAGCACTTCCATCCATCACTGGTACTTCATTTGCATCTAAAATAACTCTGATATTATCAATTCCATAGCTATTTATCGCACTCATTAGGTGTTCGATAGTTGATACTGTAGCCTTTTCATTGCCAATTACCGTAGCCATTTGCGTATTTAATACACTACTTGGCTCAGCTTTAAAGCTAGTGGCTTTATCGCTTCTATAAAATACTACTCCACTATCAGCTTCTAAAGGCTCTAAAATCAGCTTAATTGGCTCACCTTTGTGAAGACCAATTCCAACTCCTTCTACTCGTTTTCCTATAGTTCTTTGTTTCACAATATTCCTTAAAATTTTGCAAATTATAATCCTAAAAGGATTAAAAAATCTTAAAATTTCAGCCTTTTATCGCTTTTTTGGCTGAATTTAAAATATCATAGATATTATCTTTCATCCATTTTCTATCCATCCACTCCTCAGGCCTAACCTCAACGCCTTGAACTAACACCCCAAAGTGCAAATGATCGCCAAGCGCTAATCCGCTAGTGCCAGTTTTGCCAATTATATGCTTAGCTCCAATATGCTCACCAGGTTTAACCGAAGTACCATTACAATGCCCATAAAGTGTATAAAGTCCAAATCCATGATATAAAATAATATTCTCGCCATAAATTCCATTTAAATCATTATATGCCACAAAGGCTGCATTTTGCGTATCAATTGATGCCATAGCTGTACTAGCAAGATCTAGCCCCATATGCCAGCTTTGACTTACATCTTCTCCATTATAGGTATAAAATCTATGATCTCCAAAACTTGCTACTGCTGCACCATTTCTAAGTGGATAAAATGGTTCAATATAAAAGCTATCTATAATCTCCTCTGGTACTGCTGAAGTTATTTTATGAATTATATCTTCGTTTGAATCCCTTAGAGTTTCATTTACAAATTTAAACTTTGCAAGCCTATCAAGCTCTGGATAATTCTGAGCATATTGGTTGGCTAGCTCATCAATTTTACCATCTAAAAATCTATCACTCAAAGCAATTCTAGACTCTTTATATTTACGATCTTGCAAATAGTAGCCAATATTTGAGAAACTCTTATTCCCAGCTTTATCTACAGCCACAATTCTAGCTTTAAAATTTGGGCTTTGTAAATCCCATGCGAGCAAAGAAGCCCAGTAACCATCTTTTACAAATTTAGTTGGTTTAAAAATTCGATCTCCGTTTTGAATATAAACACTTTGTAAATTCTCATCAACTGCTTTAAAAACTACAACAGCTGAGCCGCCTTTAGTAATTTTATATGATTGGTTTATGAGTTGAATTTGAGGATTTTTACTATCAATTATCAAATTTACCTTTTTACTAGCTACATTTCCACCTAAAAAACTAGAATCCTTTGCTTCTATTAATAGCTCATATGCACGATTTTTATCTAAAATTAGACTTTTTGGAAATTTTAAATTTATCTGTGCTTGATTTTGTGGTTCATTAAATTTTTCATCCATTATAATATGAGCGCTTTGCCCATCTACTAATGTAACTTTAAATGATTGTAGTGTACCATTATCACTAATATTTAGATCAATTGGAGTCTTTTGATTCCAGTAAATTTCACTATTTATAGATATTTTTGGTGGTTCTGGATCCATTGAATTTGAATTTAATACTCCAACAACACCAAAAATAAGTCCTATAAAAATCAATGCAAATATAAAAGTTTTAACCTTTGAACCTCTCACAACTATCCTTTACTAAATTTAAATCGCAAAATTCTATCTAAATAAATTCAATAAATAGTATTAAAGTATCTCTCTTAAAGCGCGTGCAGTCTCCATCCACTCTTTTAACTCATCCCACTTCTCGTTTTTTATCATATTTTCGCAAATTTCAAGTTCATTTTTAAATGATGTAATTGCTTCTAAAAGATTATCTTTATTTTGTTTAAAAATATCACTCCACATTTGCGGATTAGACTTTGCTATTCTTGCCATTCCACTAAAGCTGCCAGCTGCTAAAAGTAAAATATTTCGTTTATTTTCTTCTTTTAAGGTCGAATTTACCAAACTATAGCTAATTACATGTGGCAAATGTGAGATAATTCCTACATGATGGTCGTGACTTTTTGAATCCATAAATACAATCTTCATCCCAGCATGACTTAATATCTCAACAACTCTTTTAACATGAAATTCTCCAGCGCTCTTATCATCACAAACTACTACTACAGCGCCATTTAACAAAGTTTTAAAAGCAGCCTTTGGTCCTGAATTTTCTGTTCCAGCCATAGGGTGAGCTGCAACAAAATTGCTCCTAATTTCAGTTGGGCATGAGTGTAAAATTTGTTCTTTTGTTGAACCAAGATCAACAATTGTAGTATTGCTTGGGATATCTTTTAAGTTTTGCATAACCTTAATAATGGCTTCAACTGGAATTGCTAAAAATATCATATCGCAGCTTTTTTTCATCTCTTCAAAGCTTATAATATCATCAACAAGCCCTAAATTTAGTGCATCATTTTCATTATTTTTATCTAAATCATATCCACTAACCTTGGCAATAAGCTTCATATCTTTTAGTGCCAAACCTAAAGACCCGCCAATAAGCCCAAGTCCAATAATCCCTACATGCATAGTGTTTCCTTAGAAATTTTTAGCGTGCGATTATATCAAATTTAGTCCAAAAGGCTACTTAATCAAAAGTTAAAAATATTTATGATACCATTTTACCCATTTTATTTTTAGGTAATTTTATGAAAAAAGCAGTACTTTCAAGCTTTATTGTAGCAGCCGCTTTGGAGGCTACTCAGATTCAGAGTATTACATTTAACGGTCTTTTACATCTCTCTAATGAGAGTGCAACTGATATTAGTGGGCTAAAAGTTGGTAGTAATTTTAGCGATGAGATCGCTAATCGTGCTATTATAAATTTATACAAACAAGGGTATTTTGAAAATATTACTATCGAAGAAAATGCAGGCAATATAATAGTAAATTTGGTCGAAAAGCCAGTAATTGCTAAAATTGATATTAATGGTGTTGTTACAAATGATCAAAAATCCATTGAACAAATAATAGATATCAAAAAAGGTCAAATGTATGACGAGTTTGCTCTAGAAAATACTAAGGTAAGAATTCGTCAATTCTATGAAGCTAGAGGTTATTTTGATACTGTTGTAACTACCGATATTGCACCAATAAATGAGAATAAAAACTCACTTCATATAACTCTAACAGTAAATAGAGGCGAAAATATCATAATCGAAAATGTAAATTTGGTAGGAGCTAAAGCATTAGATTATTCAGATATCGAACCAGCCGTAGCAAATAAGAGTAGAGAATTTATGGGATGGATGTGGGGATTAAATGATGGCAAAGCTAAAATTTATGAACTTCCAGGTGATAGTAGCAAAATTCAAGATGAATATCTAAAAAAAGGCTATTTAGACGCTAGCGTCTCAGCACCAAATTTAAACGCTCATTTTGATAATTACAAAGCTGATTTGACCTATTATATCAGTGAGGGTGAAATTTATAAAACTAATCAAATTAGTATTAAAGCGCCTGAGTTTTTAGAACTTGATACAGCTGAAATAATTGATGATTTTAAGCTGCAAAAGGGTGATATATTAAACTCATCATGGATGAAATTAGACATTAGCACTCTAGAAAATATAGTAGCAAATAAGGGCTTTGCTTATGTAAAAGTTCATCCAAATATTACAAAAAATAGCGATTATACTGCTGATATAGTCTATGAGGTAATTCCTGAAGAAAAGGTATATATAAGAGATGTAATAATAAGCGGAAATGATCGTACAGCTGACCGGATTATTAGGCGTGAGCTATATTTAACAGAAGGGAATTTATATAATAAAACCGATCTTATAGACTCTAAAAATGCATTAAAGAGAAGCGGATATTTTGAAGATGTCCAGATAATCGAAAAACGTGTAGATAAAGACCAAATCGACTTAGAAATAGCCGTAAAAGAAACCTCAACTGGTAGTATTGTAGGCGGTATAGGCTATGGAAGTAGCGATGGATTGCTATTAAATGCCGGAGTAAGCGACTCAAATGTATTTGGCTCTGGATATAAAGGTAGCATTATGATTGATAAAAGCGATGATACATTAAGCGGAAATATAAATTTAACCAATCCACGAGTAAATGACTCGGCTTATAGTCTTGGCGGGGGGCTGTTTGCTAATGATTATAGCTGGGATGAGTATGATGAGCAAAACTATGGAGCTAATATTATAGGCGGAAGACAGTTAGGCAGATATATAAACGCATATTTAAGCTACCAAATTGAGCGTAGCGAGATAGAGGGGCTAGATGCATTTTATAGAGAAGCTGGATATCAAAATGGCGTAAATATAAAAAGCGCATTAACTCCTAGTATATCATTTAACAATACCGATGATTACTATATTCCACGAAGTGGTATCATTGCATCAACTAGCCTAGAGTATGCTGGGCTTGGAGGCGATATGGAGTTTATCAAAAACCGAACTACATTTAATATTTATCAAGGTTTACAAGACTATATAGATATGGATTTAATTTTACGATATAAATCTGGATTTGGATATATTTATAATGATGATAGCTCAAAATTGCCTATTAATGAAAAGCTATTTTTAGGTGGAATTAACTCAATTAGAGGTTACGATAGCAGATCAGTTACACCAAAGAAAAAAATCTGCAATCCTAAAAATAGCAATGGCACTGTAGTAAATGGCTGTGAAATTATTGAAACTGGCGGTAAAATCAGCTTCAATAACTCATTTGAACTAAGCTTTCCAATCATTAATCGCCTTAAAATGCGTGGCGTGATTTTCTATGATTATGGTATGATTGGTCATAGTGATATCAATGAGATTAAGCGATCTAGTGCTGGAGCTGGAATTGAATGGATTACACCAATTGGCCCACTTCAACTATTCTACGCTCAAGCTCTAGATGATAAACCAGGCGATGACACAAGCAGCTTTGAATTTACAATTGGTAGAAGATTTTAAGGTATTTGGTTGAATTTGACACCTATCAAATTCAACCTACTCAAACGAAATCACAAAAATTTCAGGCTTTATTAGTTTTCTTATCTCATTTTTTAACATAAAAAAATTCTTTGCACCTTTAATATATAAAGTATTTGAACTAAATTCAAAACTAATATTTGGACTAAGGCTCAATGCCCCAGCAAGTCCAAGAATAAAGCTAAGCCATCTAACTACATCAATACTAGGAAGCAATTTTTCAAATTCACCAAGACTATTTATAGTCTTACCCTGATACTCAATCATAGCAGCGATTAACGCCTTTTGCTGATGTGTATAGCCGTAATTTAACGCATTTTTAACCAAATATCCACTATGAGCATTCTCAGAATAAAATCCAATACTTCTACCAATATTATATATCTTTGAAGCAATTATTAACTCATTTTGATAATCTAAATTAATTTTATGAATAGGAGCTAAAATTTTAAATAGCATCTTTGCATATCTTGTAGTTATACTATTATCACGCTTAGCAAAGCGATCTTGTAGGCTTTTAAGACTTGGATTAAAACCTTTTGGAAAAGCGATTTTATACATTTGTGGCATTTGAATTAACTCTTTGGATTTTAAATTTGGCCTTAGAAGATTAGCCAAAAATACTCCCTCTCTAATCCCAACACCACTAGTATAGACCATCTTAGCCTCAAGCGCTCTAGCAGCAGTGCTAAAAATTAACGCACCTTGCCTAATAGTATCAAATCGATCTTTTTTAATGGCTATATTTTTTAGATCAAATTCCTTATCTGTAGCAATTTTATTAATTAAATTCAGATAATTTTTATACTCATAAGTAAAATTATGCACTAATCTAATTGGATGATTTTGCAACTGCATAATCGCACCAGATATAGCTCGCAAACTTCCGCCAATTGCTATTATATTTTCATTTATAAAGTGCGATGGAATTTGAGCAATTATCTCTTGAGTAAATTTAATTGCTCCATCTATATCTCCCTTATCAAAAAATAGCTCTTTTAATCTAACTGTACCAATATCAAGCGAAATGATATCTACGATTTTACCATCTTTGATTTTAGCTAGCTCAGTCGAGCCGCCTCCAATGTCAATCGTAGTAGCCTCATTTAGAGGGCTAAGTAAATTTAGCGCTGCAAGCCCTCCATAAAAAGCCTCCATATCTCCACTTATCACTCGCAAATTTAATCCTAGCTCTCTTTTTACCATATTAATAAAGATATTCGAATTTGGTGCATCACGCAAAGCTGAAGTACCAGTACATAAAACCTTATTAACCTTATAAATTCTCAAAAAATGCTTAAATTCACTAAATGCATGTAAAACATTATCCATTGCTTGAGGCTGCAATACTCCACCACGCTCATAAGCGCCCTCTCCAAGACGTACCTTTACCTTATACTCACGAAGAATAAAAAATCCAAGCCTACTAGTTCGTTCAAATATCGCCATTCTAGCCGAATTTGATCCAAGGTCAATAACTGCAACTCTTTTTGACATTAAATCTCTTTTAAATTTATTTTTTATATTTACTATTTCGTATAGGTAGCGTTAGCGTCGCTATCGTTCCACTTCTATCTATGCGATTACGCAGCTCAATCCTTCCGCCAAGTGCTTGTGCTGCTCCCTTAGCTAAAAACAATCCAAGTCCAGCCCCGCTGCTATTTCCATAGCGCTTAAATGGAGCAAAAAGATCCTTGCTCTCATCAATTCCAATCCCTTCATCAATCACACGAACGATAAATTCACCGTTTATGAGTGTAGAATTTATCTCAATCGTGGCACCTTTTGGAGAGAATTTAATTGCATTTTGGACAAAATTTTGCAATACATGTAAAAATAGAGTTGGCTGGATCATAATTTTAAGACTATGAGGGCGCAAACTCATTCTAATATTTTTATCATCACCTTTTGCAAGAATTAAGAAATTATTACCAATCTCATTTATATAAGCAATCATATCAGTCATCACTGGTTGTTCAAACTGTGCGCCTTCTTGTCTGCCAATCTCCAAAATTGAGCTAATCATTTTATTCATCTGATTTATAGCTTCATTATTGTTTTTTAATGTATCAATATATTTTTGAGTATCACGCTCTTTAATAAGGGTAACTTCGTTTTTAGTTTTCATTACTGCCAGTGGTGTTTTTAGCTCATGTGCAGCTCCGATAAAAAGCTCCTTTTGATACTGTACAAAGGTCAAAATCCTACCAATTAATCTATTTACTCCATCACCCAAAGGCTTAAATTCAACCGGAAGCTCATCTGTTTCAACCTCTTGAAGAAATCTTTCATTTAACTGCCCAAGCTTTAGACAAAACGAACGAAGAGGCGCTAGCAACATTCTAGATAGAAATAGCGCATAAAATAAAATTAAAAATATTGCTGTGGCATTAATGATTAAAATATCAACTAAAATTTGATCTACTATTAAACTATACTCGCTAGTATTTTTAGTTAATACTAAAAGACGGTTTTGATATGGATAATATAGCGTTAAATATGTAGCATTAATATCTTTAGTTGAGACAAATTCAGGCCGAGTGAGATTATCATCATTTAAGACTATTTTAATTAGATCAAAATTACTATTTTTATACTCAAGACTCTCATTCTCATTCATTGCAGAGATATTCTTAGCCTCCAAAGTTAGACTTTGGACTATATTTTCAAAGATTGTAATCTTAATATAGTGGTATAACATCACCGAAAATATAACAATTAGCATCGTAGAAGCCGATGCTAATTGTAGGGCAAATTTAGCCCTTAAGCTTTTTTGGGGAAGCAAAATCTATATCCACGGCGTCTTACTGTTTCAATTGTGGAAATATTAAGTGGTTTATCCATTTTTTGGCGAATTTGATTAATAGCAACTTCAATTACATTTGGCGTAACTAGCTCAGGCTCCTCCCAGATAGCATCTAAAAGTTGTTCTTTGCTTACAATCTGGTCGCTATGGCGTGCTAGATGAGTTAAAACCTCAAATGGCTTACCTTTTAATTCAATTTCTGTACCTTGATATGTAATCTTTTCTTCATCTGGATCAATTGTTAAATCATCAATTTTAATCACATTTGTACCGCCAAAACGAAGTCTAGCCTCAAGTCTAGCAACTAAAATATCAAAATCAAATGGCTTTTTAATATAATCATCAGCACCAGCTCTAAAAGCTTTTATTTCACTTTCTTTATCATCTTTTGCTGAAATAATTACTACAGATGTGCGTGGAGATTTTTGTTTGATAACATTAATTAAATCAATTCCATCACCATCTGGAAGCATAAGATCACTAAGCACAAGATCATAATTGCGAATACCAATAAAATATTCTGCATCATTAAAATTTTCAGAATTATCTGTTTGGTAGCCAAACTCTTGCAAACCTTCGGCTATAGTTTTGCCTAGGCCGCAAATGCCGTTGCCGCCGCAGTTGCACAGCAGCAGAAGCAGGATGATGATCCACCAGCAGTTGTTGCCACCGAAACCATAGTTACACATAAGAATACCTCCGCGTTTTTTAGTAGCGGCTGAGCCGCTCATTCCAAGATATTCCGCTGCCGCAAAATTGTGCGGCAGCATTTTTCTCTTGACAGGGGAGCGTGTGTCTTGTATACTAACTGTACTAGTACAGTTAGTGCGGTTCATACAGCAGGAGGGATGTTTATGATCCATTTGGATTACCGGGATACCCGTCCCATTTATACCCAGATCGTGGAAGGCTTTCGGCAGCAGATCCTGTCCCAGGTGCTGCAGCCGGGGGATAAGCTGCCGTCGGTCCGGGAGCTGGCGGGAAGCCTGACCATCAACCCCAACACCATTCAAAGGGCATACCGGGAGCTGGAAATGCAGGGCTGGATCGCTACCGTTCCGGGGAAAGGCTGCTTTGTCTGCGGCGTTCCCTCGGAGTCCCAGAACCGGCAGGCACAGCTGCTGGATACCTTTGACCGCACCGCCGCCGCCCTTCTTGCCCTGGGGGTCACCCGGGAGGAACTGATGGCGCGGCTGGCAGAAGGAGGAAATGACCATGCTTGAATTACAGAATATTACCAAAACCTTTGGCCCGTTCCGTGCCCTGGATGAGCTTTCCATGACTGTGCCCAAAGGCTCTGTTTATGGGCTTGTTGGCCCAAACGGGGCAGGAAAGTCTACGGCCATCCGGGTGCTCACCGGTGTCTACCGCCCGGATCGCGGCAGTGCCACCCTGGATGGGCTGCCGGTCTATGAAAATCCCCCGGTCAAGGCGAAGATCTGTACCATCCCCGATGAAGTTTTCTATTTCCCCTCGGCAACCCTGGAGGATATGCGCAAATTCTATGCCGGCATCTACCCGAATTTTGACGGCAGCCTCTTTGAGCGGCTGTATGAAGTGTTTCAGCTGCCGAAAAAATCCCCTATCCGCCGGTTCTCCAAGGGTATGCAGAAGCAGGCGGCATTCCAGCTGAGCATATGCACCCGCCCGGAGCTGCTGGTGCTGGATGAGCCGGTGGACGGGTTAGACCCTGTGATGCGGCGGCAGGTGCTGAATCTGATCCTGTCGGATGTGGCGCAGAACGGCACAACAGTGCTGATCTCCTCCCACAACCTCCGGGAATTGGAGGATATCTGCGATCATGTGGGCATTATGGATCACGGAAAAATGCTTTTGGAGCGGAGTCTTGCGGATATGCAGGGCAGCACCGTGAAGCTG
>JAFVMP010000075.1 GCA_017506845.1 Campylobacter sp. | reverse complement strand
TGTGATGAGGTCAAGATGATAGCTATTATTATTTGTCTCAACTAAAATTTGACGATATGGTGTTTTGCTTAGATAATTTAGGCTGATATTTATTAAAGTCTTATTGCATTTAGCTAAAATCATACAAATATCATCGCTAGTAATATTTAAATTTGATACTTTGGCTTGATAAGATTTAATCAATTCTAATTTAGAATCGCATAAAAAGCTAAGATAATCAATCTCATGACTAAGATCTAACAAAACGCCTCCGCCAAGCTCCTTTTTAGCGCTATAAGAGCTAGTATATTTTCGTTGTCGCCATGATGGCAAATATTGACCGCAGCGTGCTTCAATAGTTAAAATTTCGCTTGGATTTAGCATATTTTTTAGCTCTAAAATTAGTGGATGAAAACGCAGATTATACCCAATAAAAATCTTATTGTTTGGATTAAAATCTCTAAATTTATCAAATAATGGCTTTTCGCAAAGTATGATTTTATTACAGACATTTAAATCAATATAGCTTAAATGTTTAAAATGTAAATATGTAGGCGAGGCAATGATAAAGTAATCAAACTGATTTATATCTACCGTTTCAAGCTCTTTATAACATTTTATATCAATAATTTTTTGTGATGAAATGGCACTAATATCAAATCCTAATGAGCGCAAAACATCAGCGTGGCGGCGGCCAATTGACCCCATAGAAAGTATAAGCGCTCTCATGAGAAAATCTCACTATAAAGCTCATTTGCTAGATTATACTCTTCGATTCTACCTATATCTAGCCACTCTTCATTAATTAGATAAGCTTTTGGATTTTGATTCTTAGTAGCTAAAGAGTTAAAAAGATCTGGCATATCTAGATACTCATTTTTTGGAATAAAATTTAGAATTTGTGGATTTAGCATATAGATTCCAGCACTTACATGGAATTTTTGGCGTGGCTTTTCAGTGATAGATTTGATAGTATTATCATCTAAATTTACCACTCCATATGGTACTTGCATCTCATATTCTCGCACACACATTGTAGCAACAGATTTGTGAGCTGTATGATAGTCGTGAAGTTTAGTAAAATCAGTATTTGTTAGCAGGTCGCCATTCATTACAAAAAAATCATCTTTTGGTGGATTTATCAAGCTTAGCGCCCCAGCTGTACCAAGGCGTTTATCTTCAAAAACATAGCTTATGTTTGCACCAAATTTCTTTCCATCGCCAAAGTAGTTTGTAATAATCTCAGCCTTGTAATTGACACAAATAGTAAAATCGCTATATCCATTTGCAAGAAAACTTTCTATGATTGTTTGTAAAATCGGTTTTGGACCTACATGAAGCATTGGCTTTGGAATTTGATTAGTTAGTGGGCGAAGCCTTGTGCCTAATCCACCAGCCATTAATATAACCTGGTTTGGCTTTTTAAAGTTTGGTTCATAAATATTAACAATAGCAGTTACGATATCATTTTCATCGATAATTGGAATGTAGCGTATATTTTTAGCTTTGGCTTTAGCAACGATAGCTGGAGAGACATGCAACGAGTGCGAAACTATAGGCGTGCGATAGTATAGGGATTCAATGCTTTGAGTTAGCTCCATTGAGCTTAATAATCCTCGCCTAATATCACCATCACTAATTGTACCTAAAAGTTTGCCATCACTATTTACAACTAGCGCCATTTGGAGTGAGCCACTATCTATTATTTTAAGAGCCTCTTTTATACTGCTAGTCGGGCTTAGCTTTAGAGAGTTTATATTCATATTATGGCCTTTTTGAGGTAGAACCCCCCCCAATTTAAAGTCATACTAAATCCTTAAATCTTTTGACTGTGATATCTTTTAAATTTATATTTTTTAGCACTTTAACTATGGTTTTACTAGGCTTTGAGTCGCCATATGGATTTTGTTTTTTCTGGACTATTTTTTGAAATTTTGGACTATAGGCAAGTTTTATTGCTTTTAGAATTTGAGATTTTATAGGTTTTACATCAATTACACTTAAAGCCTTTAGCCTACCATCTTGTCTTGAACCGACATTTATAGTAGCAACACCCATACTTGGAGCTTCTAAAAGTCCGCTTGAGCTATTGCCTAAAATTATATCTACATGCTTAAGTGCGCTTAGGTATCTTAGGCTTCCAAGAGAGGCAAAAGCGATACAATTAGGGCGAGATTTGACATATTCATCTATCATTTTATTTATAGCTATTCCACCAGCATCACTATTAGCTTTTGTAAAAATTATATTTGTATCTTTTAGTTCATTTAGTGCTTTTAAAATCTCTTTAAAATATTTTTTATTATCTGTTTGCGTAGTAAGTGGATGGTAGGTTACTAGGATATTTTTTTTATTTAGATTAAATTTAATTGAGTCTTGAAATTTGGCTTTATTTAATAGCTTTAGCCTTTTTATATTTTCAATTCCCATTCCGCCAACATTAAAGATAAATTTAGGATCTTCGCCTAATTGAGCTACTCTTTTAGCATACTCTTTATTTGCAGTAAAATGGATATGCGACATCTTTGTAATGCTATGCCTAAATGACTCATCAATAGCCCCAGCGCTGAGTTCGCCACCGTGAATGTGAGCTATTGGGATACCTAATACTAGAGCCGCAGATGCTGCGCAAAATATCTCATATCTATCGCCTAAAACCACAACAATATCAGGAGCTAGTTCGCTTAAGGCTTTGCCAATCTCGCTAGTAGCTACTCCCATAGATTTGCATACACCAAGAGCATCATTGGCAAAATTTAAAATATCTATCTTTTTATCAATATTAAATTCATCTTGAATTTGTAAATATGTATTGCCAAAATCGCTTCGCAAATGACTACCTGTTACAATTAATTGAAGTTGCAGACTTTTGCTGATGCTAAGCTCTTTAATCAGCCAGTAAAGTAGACCATATTCAGCTCTTGATCCAGTTATTACGCATATTTTTCTCATATTATCTCATCTTTTTTATAATTTTTTTGTGCTGGAGTTCCTATTATTTCATCCCATTTCATTGGGCTAATTCCTGCTGGCGTGGTACGCTTTGTAGTGATATTATCATCGGTAAAAATTTCACCTTTTTTAATATCAAATTTAGCTACAATAGACTTTCTAGCAATGTTTATATTTTTTATCTCGCTTGGGCTTGGGCTTTTGATTCCATCGCCTAGGGCTAGCTCAATTGCTCGAATTCCAGCTATCATTTGAGCTAATTCGTTTGGTTCTAAACTAGCCTTGTGATCTGGGCCTGGCTGAGTCTTATCTAGGGTAAAGTGCTTTTCAATTACACTTGCCCCAAGTGCAACCGCTGCAATTGGCACAGCAATTCCTAATGTGTGATCACTATAGCCAAATTTAACTCCAAATTCAGCCCCAATACTAACCATTGCTTTTAAATTAACATCGCAAAAAGGTGTAGGATATTCAGTATTTGCATGTAAAATAGTAATATCTTCTAGTGCTACATTGGTAGTAAGAATATTAAAAACATCTCTAATTTCAACCATTGTAGCCATTCCAGTTGATAAAATTATTGGCTTTTTAAATTTAGCAATAGTACGAAGTAGCGGTAGATTTGTTAGTTCGCCACTTGGGATTTTAAATTTGCTTAGACCAAGCTCAAAAAGTAGATTTGCTGAATCAATATCAAATGGAGTAGATAAAAACTCAATCCCAATATTTTTGGTATGCTCTATTAGTTTAGTATGGGATTTAATACTTAGCTCAAGGGCCTTTATCTCACCTGTAGAGCAAGCCTCAGCGCGAAGTGCCTCAGCCTGTTCCTCGCTGCCGTCGATCCAAACGATCTTGTCGGGCTGAGTCATGGCAGCCATTTCGTCGATCCAAGACAAAACGAACTTGTTGTTGGTCAAATTAGCCATTGTTTACATTTCCTCCTAAAATTTTCAACTGTGTAGAGCAGTCAAATCTACGAAATAGATTTTACTATATTTCTGCACAATTTTCAACTAAAACTTTCAAAGGTTACAAATTATTAACATTTAATTTTTTTATTTTTATAATTAAATATTTAAATCTTATAATGTTAATGTTTTTTGCAAGATTTTGGATTAAAACTTGCAAAAATCATTGTAAACCTTCATCTGCTTGCTTACGCGTGGAAAAGCGTTTTTTGTCTGTGCCAAGAAGCGATGCGGAAAGCCATTTTACATCGCTTGCGGGTAGCGTGCGAGTCAGCAAAAGCAGCGAAAAATACAGTGCACTCACGATTAGGATGTGTAAAACAAGCGTGGCGGCGGTGCTTGCGTGAGCAGTGAAAAAATGAAGCAGCAGATTTGCAATCACGGTGGCACCAATCGCCGCAAAGAGGGGGCGCACAAACAGGGAAACGATTTTCGGTCGGTATCCGCTCACCTTTAGCAAGCGACAGATGCTGCATGCAGCATTAAATATCTCAGTAACGTAAATGGTAACCAAATAGCCGCTTATGCCCATGTGAGGAACGAGAAGCCATACCAAAATTACCGAGATCAGCGCATCAATAATATTAACATTCATGGAATAGACCTGCTCGCCAAGCCCCTTGAGCAGAGCATCGGTTGCGGTGTCAATATACATGATGGGAATCAGCGGTGCAAGCAGCTTGATAAAACGGCCAACCTCACTACTGCTATAAAGCACCTCGCCAAGCTCACCCGAGAGAAAGAGCATGACCGCTGCCGTGCCAATGGAAAAGAGCAGTGCGGCTTGGTAAGCGCGCCCGGCGATATAACGGATCTCGCGCTTGTTTCCAATGGTGTTTTGCTCTGTGATTTCGGGTATGAGCAAGGCGGAAAAGGAGGAGAGGATTGCCGCCGGATAAAGGATTACGGGCAGTGCCATGCCGTGTAGCGTTCCGTAAGCAGCAAGCGCTGCAGAATTTCCTGCTCCGTAGGCTTGAAGTCCGCGAGGAATTAAAATATGTTCTATTGTTAGTAAACCAGACCGCATATATGCGCTGATTGCAACGGGCAACGCAATTGCCGCCACATTGATTTTTGAACCGCTTTTTTGCTGCTTGATGCCTTTGAAATGGCACTTGTCAAGCACGTAAAGCACAAGGTTTAAAAGGAAGGTGAGCGTTTCGGAAACGGCACCGCCCATCAAGATTGCAAGGATGCTGCCCTCTACTGTATTGGGTGCAACAAGAACGAGTAAGTAGCCTGTGAAAGTGATTTTTACGGCTTGCTCCGTTACCTGTGCTATCGCGTTTTTGTAGGCGCGTCGCATCGCGGTAAAGTATCCGTTGAACACGGCGCTTACCGCAATGGGAAACAGGGTAAAGGCAAGCATGGTGAGCGCACGTACGGTGCGG
>JAFVMP010000009.1 GCA_017506845.1 Campylobacter sp. | reverse complement strand
TTAAGCGCAAAAGCCTAAGGCATTATAGGTCATTTTAGCATAAGGTCATTTATAGCTCTATCCATATTCTTTAGATTATTACAATAAAACTATAATATTATTTTTAAAATTTCTATAATCCTTTGCTATCATATTTTGGCAAAAGATTATAGAATCACGCCATTTCTTAATCATAAAATAAAATCTATAAAACTCTTAAAATTTCTTTTAATTTTTTAATCATAAGCTCTTTTCTGGCTTCATAAAATTCATTAAAATTTTCTAACTCCAAATCCACATCTGGAATTAAGTATTTTTTCATAAATTCAGATTTATCGTTTTTATGGAGTTCTTCTACCCACTCTTTTAAATTTCTATCCCTTTTTGACATATTTTCATTTGAATCCAAAAGCTGCAAATTTGGCAAGGAATCATAGATATTATATTCTAAACAATCAATATTCTGTGATTTTGTATAGTTTTCATAATCTTTATATTTACTAATTGGATGCAAATGATCTTTGTGAAAATCATGATTTTTTGTATCTAAAAAATTAAACAATAAAGACAAAACAGCAAACGCCTCAGCGCTGTCTTTTCTATAATTCATCAACTCATTTAAATATTCATTATCTATTACATATTTATATGTTTTTTCTATATTTTCAAGCGGAAATTCCTGTATATCTTCATCAAAAAATTTAATATTATTAAACTCTTCTTCGGAGTTATTATTAAACTCTTTTATAAAAACTTTTCTAATATTTGTTAAAACATTATCACCACTACCTCCAAATGGCTTTAAAAGAATAGCTCCTAAAATATATTTTTTTATAATTTCTCTATCATTTTTCAATGAAATTGCATCAATAATATTTTCGGTTAAATTTTTATGATAAATATAATACACGATAGGAAATACTGCGTTATTGGAACTCAGCGTTTTACTATCTAATCCAAAATTTTTTAGTAAAACAAATGTCTTTATAATGCTAGTTTTTATATTACTCCATTTTTCTTCAATTTTTCGAATAAAACCATTTTCAAAACTATTGATTTGAAATTTAATTTGTGAATGGTATAGAAATAAAAAAGCTTTTAATATAAAATCTTTTGAGATATTAAAGCCTAGATTATTATTTATATAGTCCACTAAATCATTTATCTCTGTTCTTGCATCCTTGTTTTGCCAATTTGCTACTGCATAAGAAAACAAAATATCAGAATAATCTAAAGAAGTTCCACCAGAATTAATACGGATAAAAATATTTACTGCTTTTTCTGGCTTATCATCTTCTTCTAAATAATAATTTATTTTAGTATTATTGCTTGTGCTAAAAATTAAAGTATAAAATTCACCAAGTTTTTCTAATTCTTGCTCTGTAAAATTATAATCTGGAGATTCCCAAAATTTTTTCATATTATGAAACATTTTTAACTCTAATATATGCTTACATTTAAACCATTTTTGTTCAAATTTATCGATATAGATTACTTTTTCTTTTGTATCGTTTCTATCAAGCCATAAAAATTCATACTCTATATCTGAATTTTTAGTTTCTTGTGTTGCTGTAAGATTGAAATAAAAATCACATATATGAAAATTATCATCTTCATTTTCCCATTTTTTACGATATCTATGTGTATCATAGTGCCCACAAAGCGCAAGATAAATAGAAGTCAGTCGTTGTTGCCCATCTAAAATAGCATAGAAATCATTATGCATACTCGTGTCAAATTTCTCATTATGCGTATCATATCGTTCTCTGTATTTTTCTAAAAATCGATAAAATTGCCATTTAGTTTTATTTTCGCCCCTTACTTTCCAAAAAAGCATAGAGCTAAATAGGATATCCGCGCATCAATGAATCAAAAAGTCGTTCTATTTGCTCTTGACTCCACACATACTCTCTTTGAAATGCCGGAAGCAAATACTCATTGTTTTTTATTCTTTCAATAGCTTCTATAATGTTAATAGGTGGTTGAAATCCTGCCATGTTTACCCCCCCCCTTAAAATTTGATTTTTTTGATTATAGCATAAATATAATATAAAGTAGTCATAAAAAAACAAATAAAATATAAGAGCTTTTTGCATTAATTCCAAAAGCTACAAGCATAGAAAATAAAAAGGATTTAAATTTAAATTTGGAATTTGCTTTGTTTTGCTAAATCAATAAAAATCCTTACAAAACAAGCTAAATTTAATATAAAATATAGCATTAAGATTTTATCAATAATCAATCCAAATCAAATATTTGGATTACCATTATATTTTATATCTTTAACATCCATTTCATCTATTTTGCGCACTATACTACCTATATCATTTGAGTTGGCTTTAGATATATCGCCTTCTAAATCTTGATAGCTATATATCATAGCTACGGTACTTACGCCTTCTAGTTGTTCTAACATTCTAAAAGTAGCCAACTCTCCATCTAAATCTGCAGACTCTATGATAGCTACTATTTTATCATTTTCTTTAGCAGCTACTTCGCAGTTTGAAATCTTATCTATCTTTGTAGCTACTTCTTCGCAAAGATTAGGATTCATTAGAGTTATAACCACGCTTGATATATTATTCATTACATACTCCAAAAATATATTTTATTATCATAACTTGAACCAATTAGATACTCATCATTAAATATTAGATAGTTTAAAGAAGCACCATCATAATTAATATCTTTGATAATCTCTCCATTTTGATTTATAACCTTAATGCTATTTTCTGTACTAAATGCACCTTTATTGACACCTACTCCTACGCAATATACTAAAAATTTAGCCTCATAATAAAACTCTTTTGAACCGTTATTAAAGTATGATTTTTTATCAGCAGAACCACTAATTAAAAGCTTTCCATCGATACCAACGCTATAAATTGTATCTTTTTGTGCATTAACTTGTTTTACTACTCTTTTTAGCTTAGTATCAAAGTAGAATATCACACCACCTTCTATACCAATAGCTATAACACCATTTTTTCTATCAAAAGCAGCATCTCCAGTACTTGAAGTAGTCAGTTTATTTTCAAAAACAACCTTACCTTCTCTAAAATTATAATACTCAACTTCGCTACTTAAAGTAACAAAAATAACATGATTACTATCTAGTAAAAATATCTTTTTTACACCATCAGTAGGCATTTTAAAACTTTTTAACTCTTTATTTTCTAAGATTCCAAGCGACTTTCCGCCATTATCACTTTCATACAAGATAGCCACTATTTCATCAAGCTTATCAATACTAAATATCTTTGGAGCGATATTATTATCAAAGTAATTTGAGAATTTTGGTAGGTCTATCATCTTATTTAGCTCTTGAGTCTTTATGCTATAATTATAAAGCTCACCATTATCAAGCCCTATTAATAGATCATCCTTATCAAGCTTGACACTTACAGCATTTGCAGGCAAATTTAGCTCAAAATCAGCCCATAAAAATGTAATAGCCATAAATAAAACTACAAAAAATCTCATTAATTTCCCCTTATAATTACCGAGTTATTTACACATACACTCACGCACTCACTACACCCTACACATCTACTATTAACAGTAGGTCTAAACATTCCTAGATACTCTATGGCTCTAAATTTACAAATATCTAAGCAGTTGTAGCATATAACCTCATTCCAAGCCAAGCAAGTAGCCGTATTTATCTCTACGCTTGCATTTATTTTAGCCGGATAAGCCAAATTTAACACGCTCTTACCTATAGATTCACACGCTATAGCGCACTCTTTACAAAAATTACAACCAAGCTTATACTGGTTAAATTTAATTCTACCATCATCAAACTCCAAAAGTTCTCTTTGGCAACTAGACACACAAGGCGCATGGCAGTTAATGCAATCAAACTCTCCGCTAAAATATGGCGGTGCAATAAGCCTAGGCTCTCTTTGCCTAAATTTAGCAAAGAGATTTCGCCTATCTATCATTGAATACCTTGATTTAAAACATCAATAAGATTAGATGATCTATTGCTCTCACCGTCTCTAAAATCAGCTTTAAAATTATTTTTAACTAGTGGTTCAGCATCTGCTTGTGGTACATGGCATTGAACGCAGTTAAATCTTTCCATATTTAGCTCAACTGTCTTCTTACCTGTAGATAGATACATATAGTGGCTTTGTGGAGCTGGAATAGTACCCATATCTTTAGCTGTTTCTGGAGTGTGGCATGTCAAACACATATTAGACTCTATTGTAATAGGCAATAAGCCCTCTAAGCTATGTGGAATTAATGGCGGAGCATTTTCATAGCTTCTTTCATATACTTCATTGCTACCTGGCAGATCGCCTTTCCAAGTAATTACTGGATTTTTTACATTTGATTCATCTTTTAGCTCTACATTTCTAAGGCCAATTTGTGTATCTTCTACTGCTGAGCCTTGTCCTGTGCTCAAATTACAAGCTGCTAAAACTAGTGCTGCAGTCGCACTAAGTAAAATATTTTGCAAACCCTTTTTCATTGTTCTCTCCTAAATTTTAATATACTAAAATTAAGTGCATCATCATCGCAAGCCTCTACGCAACGTCCGCAACTTATACACTCGCTTCTTATATTACCACTTTGTTTACCCACTATATCCAAGACTTGCATCTCTGGACAAACAACCTTGCACTTATTGCAATGAGTGCAATTTTTACTGTTGTGATAGATGCGTATTAAGCTAAATCTACTAACTAATGCCCAAAATGCTCCTAAAGGACATAGATGACCACATATTAAACGCTTACCTAAAAAAGCCTCTATACAGATAATTATAATAGCTATACTAATAGCTGATCCACTAAGATATACAACACCTCTAGTAAAAGCCCCTATGTAGCTTATACTCTCAAAGGCTGCTATGCTAAATATAAAGCTAAATATCAAGCTTAACGCAAATAGATAGTATCTTGAATTTGAACTTATATTGATTAAGTTTTTACCAATTTTTAGCTTTGTTCTTATATATGCACCAAGATCTGTTAGAATATTTACTGGACAGACCCAAGAACAAAATGCTCTAGGTGCTATCAAAGCATAAAAGACAACCATAATCAAAGCACCAATTACACTTGCACTTCCAACACTAAATCCAGCCAAAAATAGCTGAAGTAAAGCATACGGATCGCTAAGACCTATCACACCAAAAAACTCAGAGCTACTTAAATTACCTTTTAAGATATTAACGCCATATATGTTACCAGCTATAAATAACCCTAAAATAGTTAATTGAACTACTCTTCTAGCAATTGTAAATTTCATAGCTCATCCTCATTTAGATATTTAATACCTTTTTTGCTATCTAGATGCATCTTAGTATCAACATCTTTTAATTTAGCATCATCACCTTCTACCCAGCCTTTTACATAGTTATCGCCAACTTTGCCAATTACCATATCTCTTGGTAGTACAGTTATCGCAGCTTTATCAGTTATGCATGCTAATTCGCACTTACCACATCCTGTACAGTAGTCACTATCAACTATAGGCAACAAAAAAGCATGTTTACCTGTTCTTTCATTGCGTTTATAATCTATCCATAAAGCTTTATCTATCAATGGACATGCACGATAACACGCATCGCACTGAATTCCAAAATAAGCCACACAGTTTTTCTCATCAACAACTGCTACGCCCATTTTAGCCATATTAATATCTAAAGCCCCATCTTTTGTGACTAACTTAGGATCTAGTGCCTCAGTTGGACACTCAACTACACAAGGTATATCCTCACACATATAGCATGGGACATCTCTTGGAGTAAAAAATGGAGTTCCTATACCTACGCCACTATCTTTAAATTCAGCTAATTTTAGCGTATCAAAAGGACACGCCTCAACGCATAGCCCGCATCTAATGCAACGAGTTAAAAACTCATCTTCATCTAAAGCTGCAGGCGGACGCAGTTTAAGTACAGGCTTGGCATTTGCATACTCTTTATAAACAAAAGAACTAGCAGCCAAAAGTCCAACTAAACTAAAACCCGTCTTTATAGCATCTCGCCTTTGCATTTTTACGCCTTATAAACTTTTACAGCACATTTTTTAAAGTCTGTCTGTTTAGATAATGGACATGTCGCATCTAGACAAACTTTATTAATATACACATTTTCATCAAACCATGGTACATATACTAGACCTACTGGTGGTTTATTTCTTCCACGGAAGTCTACTCTAGCTTTTACTTTACCACGGCGACTTTCTACCCATACAACATCATTTTGAGCTACGCCAAGTTTTTTGCCATCTTCTTCATTCATATAGCAAAGTGCTTCAGGAACTGCACGATATAGCTCAGGTACACGCATTGTCATAGTACCACTATGCCAGTGCTCTAAAACCCTACCTGTACATAACCATAATGGATACTCTTTAGTTGGAATTTCAGGAGCGTCCATAAATGGTCTAAAGAATATTTTACCTCTATTTTTAATAGATGTTTTTTCTTGATTTGTTACTTTAGCTAAATCGCCACTTGGTAGAGCTGCGCCAGCATTACCATAAAATGCAAAATCGCTATCTGGAGCTGCTTTTTTAGCATATACATCATATTTAGTATTAAATCTCCATTGAGTCTCTTTACCATCTACAACTGGCCATCTTAGACCTCTTACTCTATGATATGTATCAAAATCTGCTAAGTCGTGAGCGTGGCCTACACCAAATTTTCTATACTCTTCCCATAGATATTTTTGCACAAAGAAGCCATAGCCTTTAAATACGTCGCCATCACTACCAACTACATTTCTGCTATCACCATGAACTTCAGTATTATCAAATCCATTCATAACCGCATCATCTGCACTATATGATTTAGCTTCAGCATTTGCAAATAGTACATCATATAGAGTTGATTCTGGAGTATAACCAAATTTAGCTGCTTCATCTAATACGCTTGGAAGTGTAAGCTTATCATCTATTTTTTTCTCACCCCAAACTTCTTTTAGTTTAAAGCGTTTACTAAATTCCATCATTTGCCATGTATCACTCATAGCTTCTCCCACTGGAAGTACTTGTTGTCTCCAATGTTGAGTTCTACGCTCAGCATTACCATATGCACCCCATTTTTCATAGATCATAGCAGTTGGTAAGATAAGGTCAGCTACTTTAGCACTAATACCTGGATATGGGTCGCTTACTACGATGAAGTTATCCATATCACGTGCTGCTCTAATCCAGTGATTAGCATTTGCAGTATTATGCCATGGGTTATTTACATGCACCCAAATAAATTTAATTTTACCATCTTCTAGATCACGCATAATTTTCATATATGGCGCACCTGGTTTTGGGTTTAGAGTTTTTGCTGGAAGTTTCCAAATTTTTTCTGTAATTTCTCTATGTTTTGGATTTGCAACAACCATATCTGCTGGTAAGCGGTGTGAGAATGTACCAACCTCTCTAGCTGTACCACAAGCACTTGGTTGGCCAGTTAATGAGAATGCACCATTACCTGGTTTAGCTTGTTTTCCTAGCAAGAAGTGAACCATATAGCTTTGTTCATTTACCCATGTACCACGAGTATGTTGATTCATACCCATTGTCCAAAAGCTTACTACTTTGCGTTTTTGATCTATATAGTAGTTTGCTAAAGTTTGAAGTTTTTTCTTAAATTCTTCTAAATCCTCATTGTCATCACCTTTAGCTAGTTTAGCTACAAAGTCAAGAGTATATGGAGCTAGAGCTTTTTTGAAATCTTCAAATGAAATTATCCAGTGTGCATCTGGAGCAGCTGTATGTTTATGCTCGATTGTATCACCAGCTTTCATACCTAAATATGCTAAAGTTACACCCTCAGCTTCTGTTAATACTTTTGATTTTTCTTTTGCAGCTGTATCAAGCTCACTTGGTAGATATTTAGGGTGATTGATATTTGATCTCATACCATAACCAATATCAACTGGACCTGTTGTAAATGTACAATGCTCTTTTACAAATTTTTCATCAATTGCTTCTGGATGATTATATACAATCTCTCTAGCAATATAGTTCCAAATAGCTAGGTCTGTTTGAGGTCTAAAAATAATCTCCATATCAGCTATATTTGAAGTTCTATTTGAAAATGTAGATAGGTTAATAACTTTTACATTATTAGGGCTTTGTAGTTTTCTATCACTTACCCTTGCCCATAGTACTGGGTGCATTTCTGCCATATTTGCACCCCAGCATACTACTGTATCAGTTAGTTCAATATCATCATAACAGCCTGCTGGTTCATCTATACCAAATGTTTGCATAAAGCCTACAACCGCACTTGCCATACAGTGTCTAGCATTTGGGTCAATATTGTTTGAACGGAAACCACCTTTAATTAACTTAACAGCTGAATAACCCTCTTGAATTGTATATTGACCTGAGCCAAATACGCCAATACCAGTTGGCCCAAGCTCATTATAAGCTTTTTTAAACTGTTTTTCCATCTCATCAAATGCACGTTTCCAGCTAACTTCAACAAATTTACCATTTTTATCAAATTCGCCTTTAGAGTTAACTCTTAGAAGCGGCTTAGTAATTCTATCCTCACCATACATAATCTTAGCATTAAAGTAACCTTTAATACAGTTTAGACCACGATTTACTGGAGCTAGTGGATCGCCTTTTACAGCAACGATTTTACCATCTTTTGTAGCCACAACAATACCGCAACCAGTACCACAAAATCTACATACTGCTTGATCCCAACGCCAATCTTGTTCTTTGTTAGCAGCACTTAGTGCGCTAGGCGCAGTAAGACCAGCTGCTGAACAAGCAGCTGCAACAGCTGAGCTTTTAATAAAATCTCGTCTATCCATGTTCGACCTTTCTAAAATAATGTAGAATTGGTGTTATTATATACATTTATTTGTATTTTACTACTTAAAATTTTTTAATATATATAATTATTTATATAATATATTTTAATTAAATTTAGACTTTAATACTCTTAATATCTTTTTATTAAAATTGTAAAATATATGGTAAAATCGGTATTTAAGATATATATAATAAATTTTAGTAATTTAAAATTTAAAAAATATTTGATATTTATTATCATAAATACTAAGTAAAATTATAAAAATATATAAATAAGATATCTTGTACTTTAGCTCAATTTATACAATAGTTTATAAATTTTTAATAATTGAAAAATAAGTTTTTAAATTAAAATTAATATTTAGAATATATAGAAGATATCCGAATTTAGATCTCTCTAAATTCGGATTGAATTATCATACATTAAATCTAAAATGCATAACATCGCCATCATTTACAATGTAATCTTTACCCTCTAATCTCATTTTGCCAGCTTCTTTAGCCTTAGTCTCACCACCACAAGCTATATAATCATCATAGCTAATTACTTCAGCTCTAATAAATCCTCGCTCAAAATCATTATGAATAACGCTAGCTGCTTTTGGTGCTTTCCAACCCTTATGAATCGTCCAAGCTCTTACTTCTACTACTCCAGCAGTAAAATAGCTAATTAACCCAAGCTTTGCAAATGCTGTTCGTATAATACTCTCTAAGCCACTCTCACTTGCTCCTAAGCTCTCTAACATCTCCTTAGCTTCAGCATCATCTAGACCGATTAGCTCCTCTTCTATTTTAGCGCATAGTTTTATTACCTCTGCTCCACGCTCTTTGGCATACTCTTTTACTTTTTTTACATATTCGTTATCAATAGCTATCTCATCTTCATTGACATTAGCACCATATATCACCTCTTTAGCAGAAAGAAGTCTGAGTTCTTTATTTAAAGCTGTAAAAACATCACTATCAAACTCACTAAAAGTAACTGCGCTTTTGCCACTATCAAGATGTTCAGCCAATGCTTTAGCACACTCTAGACTCTCTTTAGCGCCCTTTACATTTGCTTTAGCCTCTTTAGTTAATCTTTCTATTTTTTTAGCAAGCTGTTCAATATCGGCTAAGATAAGCTCTGTCTCAATAATTTCAATATCTCTAATTGGATCAACACTATTTTCTACATGTGTAACATTTGAATCATCAAAACATCTTACCATATGTAAAATAACTTCAGTCTCTCTAATATTTGAAAGAAATTTATTCCCAAGACCTTCACCCTTACTAGCACCTTTTACAAGACCTGCAATATCGACAAATTCGATTACAGAGTGTTGAATTTTGTTTGGCTGAACAATTTTAGCTAATTCATCTAATCTAGGATCTGGTACTGGAACTATAGCTTTATTTGGCTCAATCGTACAAAATGGATAATTTGCTGCTTCTGCGTTACTAGCCTTGGTTAATGCATTAAATGTTGTGGATTTACCTACATTTGGCAATCCTACTATACCTACTGATAAACCCATTATTTTTCACCTTTTTCATAATTTCTAGCTAATTTTTGTAAATAATATAAACATGCTCTAACTCCAGCACCACTAGCACCAGTTGGATTACATCCCCAAGCTTTACCAACATATGCAGGTCCAGCTATATCAAGGTGTAGCCACTTATCTTTATATTCATCTTTTATAAATTTATCTAAAAATATACCTGCTGTAATTGCTCCACCATATCTACTTGAAGAGATATTTGATATATCTGCTATATCACTTTTAATTAACTCTCTTAAATGGTCATTAAACTCTAAAATAGTTAAATACTCACCACTTTTGCTAGCAAAATCTTTAAATTCACTTTGCAACTCATAATTATTACCCATAACGCCACTAGTATATTCGCCAAGACCAACTACGCATGCCCCAGTAAGCGTCGCCATATCTATAAGCAGCTCAGGTTTAAGCTCACTTTGAGCCCAGTCTAAACAATCAGCAAGAACCAATCTACCCTCAGCATCTGTATTTTTAACCTCAACTGTAACGCCACTGCGAGTAATTAAAACATCATCTGGCTTATATGCGTTACCACCTATCATATTTTCAGTTACACCCAAAACTGCATGAATTTCAAATGGCAATTCCATCTTAGCAGCAGCTTTTATAATTCCCATTGCAGCTGCTGCACCACTTTTGTCGCTTTTCATAGTTACCATATAATCAGCCGGTTTTAAACTTAGCCCACCACTATCATATGTAAGCCCTTTACCTACAAATACAATTCTTTTAATACTATTTTTTGGAGTATATTTTAAATGAATTAGGCGTGGCGGATGAACTGAAGCTCTATTAACTGCTAAAAATGCGTTCATATTTTGACTTTTTAGGTAGTGTTCATCATGAACCACACACTCAATATTAGCGCTACCTAAACAAAAATCCTTAGCATCTTGAACCATCTTTTGCGGAGTATAAATCTCAGGTGTTTCATTGACTATATCACGAACAAAATTTGTTGCCTCAGAGATAATATGAGCATGATTTAACCCAATTTGTGCCTCATCTATGGCTATTTTTTTACTATTATAATCCTCGGTTGATATTATTATTTTTTCTATTTTAATATCTTTTTTCTCACTTTTATAGCGATCAAATTTATAATTAGCTAGTAAAAATCCCTCAGCAATCGCTTGAAAGCTAATCTTTGTACAATCTCCACTATAACTAGCAATCTTAGCACTTGTTATATTTAACTCTTTTATCGCATTTAGTGCTGATGCACTAGCATTTCTAAGCGAATTTGGGTTAAGGTCTTTAATGCCTACATATATCTTTCTTTTGCTAGGTAGATTTAAAATCCTATCTCCCTTATATGAATAAAAATCAAATTCAGCAAAATCATCTACAAATCTATGCCCTAAATCCTTATCTACAATAAAAATTATCTCATAATCAGCAGCAATATCAGCTACTTTTTTATCTATTAATTCAACAAGCATTTCTTCTATTT
>JAFVMP010000074.1 GCA_017506845.1 Campylobacter sp. | reverse complement strand
TAGCTATAAATATGATGTGGATTTAGAAAACATAGCTACTAAGGCGCTTAGGCTAACGGCTGGGATATTATTAAATGAGAGCTTTGCAGATTATGATGGCAATCTATATGAGCGTATTATGGTAAATGTTTATAAAGGGTTAAACTTTATGAGTTTAGGTGATTTTGTAAATGCTAGGATTGAGTTTAATCGTGCTTTAATTCGTCAAGATAGAGCTAAAGACTACTTTGCTGCTCAGATTGCAGCAGCTAAAGAACAAGCTGAGAAAAATCGTAAAAATGATCCATATTACAAACAAAATTTACAAAATAGCAAAATAGTATATGATGAATATTCTCATCTTTTAAATGAATTTAAAACTAGCGAAGTTTTTACTAATCCATATGCGACTTATATTGCAGCAGTATTTTATTATTTAGATAAGGATTATAAAAACTCAGCTGATACTTTTGCTAAAATCTCTATTGCAAATCCTAAAAATAAGCAATTTGCTAGGATTAATCAAATTTTGCAAAATCGAGCAAATCAAACTAAAAATGATAAAAAGCGTTATATATTTTTAGCTTATGAAGATGGACTAGGAACTATCAAAGATGAGTTTTCTTTAAATATTCCATATCTATTAAATGGCGGCGTAGCAACGCTAAATCTATCCTTGCCAAGGCTAAAAAAGCGTAATTACAGCTATAAAAATATCAATATAAATGGGATAAATTCGACCAAAGTAAGTGATTTTGATGATATTTTTGCAACTGAATTTAAAATAGAACTTCCTTTTATTATTACAAAATCCATATTATCAATGGCGCTTAAATCCACAGCCACTGCAGTAATGGCTGATAAAGTTGGTGGTAATGCTTCTTTACTAGCTTCTTTATTAATATCAGCTACAAATAAAGCAGATACTAGAGCGTGGCAAACCTTGCCAAAGAGTGCAAATATCGCAATGGTAGATAATAATGGTAAATTTGAGATAAAGGATAATAGTGGTAAAATACTAGTCAAAGGTGAGTTAGATAAGAGTAAAGATGCCCTAATATGGTTACGCTCAGCGGTTAAAGATGGACTAATAACTACAATTATAATACAGAGGTGAAAATGAGAAAAATAGCGATATTTATATTTTGCGTGGTGTTTTTTATCGGATGTGCTAGTAAAAAGGAGATTGTGCTAGAAAATTTAGGTTATGATTCAAATTTAGTTAGTCTTGAATCAATTGATACAGATATAGTTCAAAGTATTAAGCATAGATTTAATATTAATGATTTACTTGAATTTGAGATTATACTAAAAAGTGATGAAGAACTAGATGTGGCTTATAAAGTAGTATGGCTTGATGAGCAGGGTTTTGAGCTTAGAAATGCAATTGATGAGAGTTATAAGGTTTTGCGCCTATTGCCACATCGTCAAATATCAATTAGCAAATTAGCCCAAGATAAAAGAGCTAAAAGCTTTAAAATTTATCTAACAACAAAAGGATTATAGGATGAAAAAAATTGCATTAATTAGCGTAGTGGTTGGAGCCTTATTCTTTAATGGTTGTACCAATCAACCATTTTATACCGATAATAGCGGCATAATAAATCAAGGTCCAACTGTTACAATGGGGCTAAGTAATGAAGATTTTGAAATAGCAGCTGAGGCTATGATAAATAGTTTATTAAGTGACCCAGCATTTAAAAACCAAAATCTTCGCAAAGTCGTAGCAATGGGGCGAATAGTAAATGATACAGCGCTTAGATTAGATACACAAAAGCTTACTCGCAAAATTACTCAAGCGATGAGAAAATCGGGTAAATTTATTTTAACTTCAGCTGTTGCTTCAGGCGGAGCGCTAGATTCTATGAGTGAGGATATTAGAGAGCTTAGAGAAAATGATGAATTTAATCAAAATACAATTGCTAAAAAGGGAACACTAATAGCGCCGGATTTTTCTCTTTTTGGCAAAATTCGTCAAGATAATATTAAGCTAAGTAATGGCAATGTAAAGGTTGAATATCTATTTTTACTTGGTCTTACAGATCTAAACTCAGGGCTTGTTTATTGGGAAGATGAAAAGACAATAAACAAAGCTGGTTCAGATAAGACAGTAACATGGTAAATTTATATATTAAGTTTATTAATTATTACTAGCGCTTTGTTTTTAATGAGCTGGCTATAAAAGCAACAAATATGCTAAAGTATCTAGTCAGCTCTAATAATTAAATAAATAGTTTTGTGTTATACTTTTTAAATGTATTTTTCATTTTATAAACTTTTAGCAAGACGCTTAGAGCGCCTTTTTTATGTTTTCTAGCGTATATTATCATCTCGCCTAAAATACAACATAGGCCAAAAAGCTCACTAGAGATATTATCGCTACTTAAATTTGAATCATTTTGTGGATTATTTATTAGATTTTTAATGGCAAAATAGTAATCTCGTCAGATGTCATCTCCATAGCACCCACAGCATAGCGGCCAGCTATGTACGAGCGGAGAATGTCGGTCAAAGTCGAGTAGTATAGTTTGTGTTTATC
>JAFVMP010000073.1 GCA_017506845.1 Campylobacter sp. | reverse complement strand
TGTCTTTCTTTGCTCATTTGCTACATCATCATATTCTAATACATGCTTTCTACTCTCAAAATGTAGGCTTTCTACCTTTTTTTGTGCATTTTCTACTGCACGAGTAACTAGCCTACTTTCTATGCTTTCACCCTCTTCGATTCCGAGCCTTTCCATAATTGCTTTAATCTTATCACTACCAAAGATTCTAAGAAGATTATCTTCTAAGCTTAGATAAAATCTACTAACACCAGGATCGCCTTGACGACCAGCACGCCCTCTTAATTGATTATCAATACGGCGACTTTCATGTCTTTCAGTACCAATGATATATAATCCACCAAGAGCGCGCACCTCATCATCAATACGAATATCTACACCACGACCAGCCATATTAGTTGCAATAGTTACAGCACCTTTGGCTCCAGCTTCGGCAATGATTTGTGCCTCTTTTTCATGGTTTTTAGCATTTAATACAGAGTGAGCTATACGCTCTTTGGCTAACATTTTATGAAATAACTCACTTTTTTCGATACTTGCAGTACCTACTAGCACTGGCTGACCTTTAGCATTTGCTATTTTTATCTCTTCTATTACAGCTTTAAATTTCTCATTTTCACTCTTATATATTAAATCATCTTTATCCACTCTTTTAATTGGTAGATTAGTTGGGATAGAGATTACATCTAAGTTATAAATTTGAGCAAATTCAGCCGCTTCAGTCTGTGCTGTACCAGTCATTCCAGCAATTGTTCCATACATTCTAAAGTAGTTTTGAAAAGTAATATCAGCTAAAGTCTGGCTCTCTTCTTGGATTTTTACACCCTCTTTAGCCTCTAAGGCTTGATGAAGACCTTCGCTAAATCTTCTGCCTTCGCTTAATCTACCAGTAAATTCATCTACAATTACCACGCCTTCATCACGAACTACATAGTGTACATCTTTTTCAAATAGATTATGTGCTTTAAGAGCTTGGTCTAGATGGTGGCTTAAGATTGCATTTTCTAAATTATATAAATTTTCTACACCAAATAGCTGTTCAGCTTTAGCGATTCCAGCCTCAGTTATTATTATAGTTCTACTCTTTTCATCTACTGTAAAATCTCCAGTTGGCTTATCTTGTGGTGTAGCAGCTGGCTCTCCTCTTTTCATAGCTCTTGCTACCTCATCAGCCTTAATATATCCATCTAATGTGCGATTAGTAGGGCCTGAGATAATCAATGGAGTTCTAGCCTCATCTATTAAAATACTATCAACCTCATCTACAATTACAAAGTTATGCTCTCTTTGCACCTTGCTAGATAGTTCAAATTTCATATTATCACGCAGATAATCAAAGCCAAATTCATTATTTGTACCATATGTAATATCAGCATTATATGAGGCTTTACGCTTACTATCATCATACTCGCCACCTACTATAATACCAACACTAAGGCCTAAAAAATTATATATAGCACTCATTTGAGTAGCATCACGTTTGGCTAGATAGTCATTTACAGTTACTACATGGACCCCTTTTTTATCCATTGCGTTTAAAACAACTGGCAAGGTTGCTACAAGAGTTTTACCCTCACCTGTTTTCATCTCTGCTATCTTGCCTTCATTTAAAACCATACCGCCTATTAATTGCACATCAAAGTGTCTCATATTTAGCGTTCTTTTTGACACCTCTCTAACAATAGCAAAAACATCATTTAATATGCTATCTTTAGTAACCTTGCCTTCTATTAAAGAGTTTTGTAAAGTAATAAATTCGCCCCTTAATTCATCATCACTTAATGCTTCATATTTTGATTCTAAGGCATTAATTTTGGCTACTCTTTTATAATATTTTTTAATCTCTTTATCGTTTTTGGTTCCAAATATTTTTCTAGCAATGAATGAAAGCATATTATATCCTATATTAAAATAAGTCGCTATTTTATCTAAAAATCCCTTAAATTTAAGCTTTTATTTGCTAAATTTAGCTAAAATCATCTATTTAAAATACTCAAATTTAAGGCAAAATATGAGAAAATTTATACTTGTTTTTATCCTATCTTTAAATCTTTTTGGAGCTAATGAGTTAACATTTAAAAGTTTAATTGGCGAATTTACTCAAACTATCACCAGTCAAGACCAAAAGATAATATATACTGGGTCGTTAGCTATTGATAGTGATTTTGGTGCATTTTGGCAATATAATACACCAATGCAAAAACTAATATATTTTAGCAATAATCAAGTTATTATCATAGAACCAGAATTAGAACAAGCCATAATTACTAACCTAAAAAGTTCTCCAGATATCACTAAAATACTAAAAAACGCCAAAAAGCTTAGCGATGATAATTTTCAAGCAGTTTATGAAGATGTAGTCTATGATATTATAACGCAAAACTCACTACCAAAACTCATTGCTTATGAGGATAAACTAGGCAATAAAGCTATAATTGAATTTACCCAAATAAGCAAAGATAAAATAATAAGCAAGGATATTTTAACGCCACAAATTCCAAGCAATTACGATATTATTAGCAATTAAAATTTTTTATTAAAATCTACCATCTAAGAGCTGATTTTCAATCTTTGGTAAATTTGGCAAATTAGGCTGAGTTGAATCACCCTTGTTGTGCATATCTCTTATAGCATCAAGAATCTTTTGAACATTAGTTTCATCGACAAATTTGAGCCTAATGATATATATATCATCGATTGTTATAGAGTGCTTTTTATCTATATATTTTGTTAGAGTAGATTTAAAGCTCTCTTTGCCCTTTGAGGTCATAATATCTTCAGCATAAAAGCTACCTACAACAATATTTAAAGCATCATAAATAGGTGCTTTTTCTACATTATCATCTCTAGTTATAATCTCTAAATCCATTGATATTTTTTTAAGATTATTTACATCATATTTGGAGTATAAATCGCTCTCAAAACTCTCAACACTCACCACATCGCCAAAGCTAATTCCACATAAAATTAGCCAAAACATAAAAATTTTTTTCATATTCTTTCCTTTATAAAATTCTCTTTTTCATAAAACCTAGCTACGCATTTATCTATATTTACTACACTTTTTAGATATGAGTAAAAATCTCTTTTGCGTGTATAAATTATACTTAAATCATTCCAGCTAATTGCTCGTGATAGTGCTACATAAAGCTGTCCATTAGCAAAAATATTATTTAAATCACATACCAAACGCCTTATACTCATACCTTGTGATTTATGGATTGTAATAGCATAGGCTAATTTTAGTGGAAACTGAGTAAATTCAGCCCGCAATTTCTCTTTTATACCGCCTTCATCATCTTTTTCATACTCAAAAAGTGAATATGTAAATGGCTCTACATCAGCTATATTTCCGCTATCTTTTAGTACACTTATGCTAACTACCACGCCATTATCATCTTTATTAATATTTTTGATAATGCCTTGTTCGCCATTGTAATACTCACCCCATTTATTACATAAAAACATAACTCTAGCACCAATTTTTATCTTAAGCTCACTTAAGACATTTAGATTATTTATCCACTTAGTATAAGCATCGTTTTGCAGTGTCTCATCATAAACTCTACCACTTGCACTTATAGTTTCAAGTGGATTTGGAATTTGGGCTAATTTTTTAGCATTTAATGCATCAGCTTCAGCATTTCTACCATATAAAATTACGCTATCTTTGGCAATCTCATTTGTAATTTTTGAGCTTAGTTTTTTGTAAATTTCAGCATCAATATTTCCTAGTCTAATGCGTGAAAGCATAGAATAAAATTGGGTATCTGATGTGCGCTTAGATATTACCAATTCAATATTTTTAAATTTAAAATTATACCAAGCTGTCGAGTCAAATGCATAGTTAAATTTTATTAATACCATATCATCTTTTTGGCGTTTAACAGGTGGAAGCTGATAAAAATCCCCTACAACCATAAGCCGCCCTTTAAATTCACCCTGCATCAGACGCAAGGATATCATCTCCATCAAATCTGCACTCACCATAGAGATCTCATCGATTATCAAAAGATCGATATTTTTAATAATATCAAACAGCTCCTTTAACTTTCCTTTTTGCTTTGCATCAAGTGCTTTAAGCTCTAAAAAATCTGCACATAGTCCAAATTTAAAAAAGCTATGAATGCTTACTCCGCCAAGGGCTACAGCACTAATTCCAGTACTACCAAGGGCTACAACATTCTTATTGTTACTTTTATAAATTCGCAATATCTCCTTAGTTGTATAACTCTTGCCTACGCCCCCGCCACCAGTTAAAAATATATTATGTTCTTCTAAAAGTTTTAAAATATGATTTAACAAAACAATTACCCTATTTTTGTTATAATTATAGCAAAAACAAGGGAATAAATGCGAAATTTAGTATTAATGTTGATCATTTTTATATTTTTTGGTTGTGCTAAACAAAGCTATACTCTAAATGAACTAAATTTAAATCTTAATCTAGACTTTAAGCAAGATGCTAATATATTACCAGATACAAATTTAAACTTAAACATTGATAAAGCTGAGCTTTTAGAGCGCTATTTTAGTGTTTGGGATGATGAGTTTGGAGATATAAATAATGCTATGTGGGCATTTAATACTTATACTTATCAAAAGCAAAAATATTATGGAGAGAGTCAAATTTTACGCACTCAAAACTGGTTTGATATGCAAAAACAAAACGCAAATTTTGCCCAGTTTAAAAGTATTTTAAAACCTGCAATTATCTTAAGAGATACTGCTGTTAGAAGCTTTCCAACAAATGAGCGACTCTTTTTAAGCTTACAACCAGGCGAGGGTTATCCATTTGATTATTTACAAGATTCAAATTTAGAAGCCTATCATCCAGTTTTAGTTTCACACTTTAGCCTAGATGGAGCTTGGGTATTTATCAAAAGTGATTCATTTAGCGGATTTGTCTCCTCTAATGATATAAAAATATTAAGTCAAAATGAAGCTAATAAATTTAAAAAATCCAAATTTGCTATCTTTATTAAAGATAAAATTGCTATAAAAGATAAATTTGATACCTTTAAATTCTACTCACGAGTTGGCGGTTTAGTACCATATACTCATATTAAAGGTGGCCATTTCATCACACCTGATGGACTAGCAATCAATCAACAAATTGCTACTACACAACTCAAACTTACTGCACAAAATGCTAAAAATGTGATAAATCAGATGCTTGGGATGAATTATGGCTGGGGAGGAATAGATGGTTTGCGGGATTGTTCAGCATTTACTAAAGACTATTTTGCAAGCTTTGGAATTTGGCTTCCACGCAACTCCAAAGCGCAGTCCCAAATCGCTCAAATCATAGATCTAAAAGGGCTTAATAATAGCGATAAAAAGGCAAAAATAGCCAAATTTGGAGTACCATATGCTACGCTTTTATATCTAAAAGGTCATATTATGCTCTATACTGGCATAATTGATGGTAAAATCAGTGTTACGCACGCATCTTGGGGGTTAAAAACCAAAAATAATGCCAGAGCGCTTATAGGTCGTACTGCCATTACAGATATAGAAATTGGTAGCGATAGAAACGATATCGCTACAACTTTACTAAGCCTAATAGAGTCTATGAATATCATAACTAGCAATCCAAAACTAGCACTAACAAATAGTTATAATATTAAATTCGACAATGATTTACTTATTTTTCCTAGCGGCAAAACAATCTCTTATTATGATAAGGAACAAAATCCAACTATAAAAGATATGTTTAATTTAGAATATCCACTTTTGATGCCTTTAAATTCACCACTAATTGATGCTGGTAGAATTAGAAATGAGCTGTTTTTTGGCGAAATTTATGGCAAAAATGAAGCAGAGGTAAAGGCAAATTTAACTGATGTTATCTGGCTAAAAGATAGTCTAAATCAAAAGCTTAAATTTAGTTCCATCAATGGCGCTGCACAAGCACTACAAAGAGTTAGCGATGAGCTAAATATCTTAGTACAAAATGAACCAAATTTAATAATCTATCTACAAAACATTGGTGGTACATTTAAATACCGTAACATTGCTCAAAGTACTAACCTCTCAGCACATAGCTGGGGAATTGCTATTGATATTAATGTAGCAAATAGCCACTACTGGCTATGGCATAAAGAATACCAAAATCAAATTCCATATAAAATTGTAGAGATTTTTGAAAAAAATGGATTTATATGGGGCGGCAGATGGGAGCATTTTGATACTATGCATTTTGAGTATCGCCCTGAATTTGCCGCCTTACGTGGTATCAGACAAAGTGATACCAGCGTAAAAAAAGATTAGTTAAAAATAGGCAAATTTACCATTCCTGAAATTACAAAAGCGTTAATAATATCAATAAAAAATGCTCCAACTAAAGGAACTACAATAAAGGCCATATGGCTTGGCCCATAATGTTTAGTAACTGTTTGCATATTTACTAGTGCTGTTGGCGTAGCACCAAGCCCAAAACCACAATGTCCAGCTGATAGCACTGCTGCATCATAATTTTTACCACAAAATCTATATGTAACAAAAATTGAATAAAGCACCATAATAATAATTTGAACCAATAAAATAGTCAGCATTGGAAGCGCAAGTGAGATTAGCTGAGAAAGATTAATAGTCATCAACGCAAATGCTAAAAATAATGATAAACTAACATTACCAATCACTGATACTTCACGATCAAAGACTGTATGAATTTTAGTTGCTGATAAGACATTTCTAAGTAGAGCACCAACTAATAAACACCATACAAATGTAGGCATAGTTACAAATGTTACAATCTTTTTAAGCTCAGTTCCAACTAGTAAACAGATTGTAATAAGCGCTAAAGACTCGATAAATGAATTTGCTGTAATTAGCCTTTCTCTTTCTGGTTCTTCAAATAGCGTATCATCTTTACCTGATTTATCTTTAGAAACTAGATTATGTCTTACTACTAAATATCTAGCTACTGGTCCGCCAATAATCCCACCAGCAATGAGTCCAAATGTAGCAGCTGCCATTGCAATCTCCATAGCTGGAGCATAATTATGTGGCTCTTTTATAAATTCAGCAGCCCATGCAGCACCAGTACCATGACCACCACTCATTGTAATTGAGCCTGATAAAAGGCCAATTAATGGATTTTCACCCATTGCTAAAGCTACGCCAATACCAGCTAAATTTTGCAAAATCAATAAGCCAGTAACTATAAATAAAAATACAAAAAGAATTTTCCCGCCCTTTTTAAACGCAGCAAAATCAGCACTAAGACCAATACTAGCATAAAATGCTAGCATAAGTGGATCTTTTAGCGAACTATCAAAACTAAAGCTAAACCCTGCATATTTATTGGCAATAAATATTGCTACGGCTACGATTATACCACCTACAACTGGTTCTGGAATATTGTAATCTTGCAAAAATTTGCTCTTTTTGATAATAAAAGTACCTAGCAAGAGTACAAAAACCATCGCACAAAGAGTGGAGTAAAAATCAAATGTAATTTCCATGTTACCACCTTAAATTTAAATTAGATTTATAATTATATTCAGTTTAGCTTAAATAAAAGGTAGGTTTTAGAATTTGTAGTTAAATTTAAGTTATAAATAAAAGATAGATTTAAGAGTTGGTGGTCAAATTTAAGCTTGACCACCAATAAAGGGGCTAAATTTATTAATCTAATTGGTGACGACTAATTGTTGGAATATCTAAATCATCGCTACTAATATTTAAATCCAAACCTGAAACTCTACGATAACTAAATATACTCTCTTTTGGCTCTTCAGCTTTTACTGGAGTACTCTCTTTAGCAGCTGCTACTGTAGTTGCATTAGCAGTAGCGGTAGATGGTTGAAGTTTAGCTATATTGCTATCTGAAAAACCAGTAGCTACTAAAGTTACTAAAACTTTATCAACTGGCATATTTATATCGCATTTTGTACCCCAGAATATATCTGCATCAGGATCAGCAGCTGCTTCAATAATCTCCATCGCCTCAGTCATATCGCTCATTGGACAATCTGGATGAATGGTAAAATGTACGATAGCACCCATCGCACCTTTAATATCCATATCATCTAATAATGGAGATTGCATAGCGCATTTTAATGCTTCTTGAGCTGCGCCATCACCTTGAGCTTCTCCTACCCCCATAAGTGATAGACCCCTATGACTCATAGCAGTTTTTACATCAGCAAAGTCAAGGTTAATATCACTCTCACCATGACTAAGAACGATTGAACTCATACCATTTACTGCACGCGCTAAAATACTATCTACAATTTTAAAGCTATCTTTAATTCCAGCTTTTCTATCTACTATATTGCTTAGCTTTTCATTTGGGACCACTACGACACTATCGCACTCTTTTTTAAGCTCGTTTATACCCTCAACTGCTAAGCGCATTCTCTTGCTACCTTCAAATTTAAATGGGGTAGTTACTACAGCAATAGTTAGCGCACCAATCTCTTTAGCAGCTTGAGCTACAATAGGAGCTGCGCCAGTACCAGTACCACCGCCAAAACCTGAAGCAATAAAAACAATATCAGAATTTTCTAATGTTGTTTTAATATCTTCATAACTCTCCATTGCAGCCTCTTTGCCGACAGTTGGTTGCATACCAGCACCTAAGCCTCTAGTTTTTTTCTCACCTAGTTGAATTTTATTTGGGGCTGCTGAACTATCAAGTGCTTGCGCATCTGTGTTGGCTATAATTAAATCAACACTTTTCATACCATCTTCGTTATGTATACCTTCTCTAATGATATGATTAATCATATTACCGCCGCCGCCGCCGACACCTACAACCTTAATCTTTGCACCATAAACATTTTGTTTCTCTTCTACTGTAAAACCACTCATCACAAGCCCCTTTTTTTAAAATAAATTTTTTAAATAGTTCATAAATTTAGAGACAGAATTGACCTTTTCTAGGGCAATATTCTCTTTTAGGACATCTTTGTCGCCATTATCATCAATTTTAAGATCTAGTTCCATTTTTTGCTTAGGTTGAACTTTAGGCATAACATCATCAAAACTAGCTAAATTATTACTTGGAATAGTCTGCGGGATATGCTCATCAAATTCTTTAGTTGCCACAAATGGATTTGGTCTTAATACTATCTCATCTTTGTGGCGTAGCTT
>JAFVMP010000008.1 GCA_017506845.1 Campylobacter sp. | reverse complement strand
TATGAGTGGGCTAAAAAAGAGGGATTAAACTCAGTTAAATTCTATATCGATGAGCTTCATCCAGTAGCTAGTTGCTGCGGACATTGCGGTTGTAATTAATCATTTTAAATACTAAATTTGGCTAGAATCATAGCCAATTTAGCTAGAAAATAGATAAAATTTATTTTTTATCACAAAGATGGTAAAGCCATTATATATTATTTGAGATTTAGCTCCAACTTTGCTGGAGCTAAAAATTTAAAATTATTTATCACTTTTGCAAGCAAGATCGCAATATATAACAAATCTAAATCTTTTTCTCCCATGCAAGTGCTGAGGCGATTATAGTTTCTAGATTATCCTTTTTAGGCTTCCATGATGTAAGGTTTCTAAGCTTAGATGAATCTGCTATAAGCACAGCAGGATCGCCTAAGCGTCTTGGCGCGTCTATTACTTCAAAATCCACACCGCTTATCTTTTTAGCAGTATCTATAACCTCAAGTACGCTAAATCCATGCCCATATCCAACATTAAAGATATCACTATCATTGCTATTTAAATAATCTAAAACCGCTAAATGAGCGCTAGCAAGGTCTTCAATATGAATATAATCTCTAATGCAAGTTCCATCTTTAGTATCATAATCACGCCCAAAAATACTCATATTTGGTCTTTTGCCAGTTATTGTTTGTGTTGCTACTTTAATTAAATGAGTTGCGTTTGGATAGTTTTGGCCAATTAAAGAGTCGCTTGAAGCTCCAGCAACATTAAAATATCTTAAAATCCCATACTTAAATTTACTATTTGCAGCGGCTGCGTCTTTTAAAATTTGCTCACTCATTAGCTTTGATGTGCCATATGGATTTATAGGATTTTGTGGACTATTTTCACATACTACTCCATCTTTTGGCTCACCATAAGTTGCAGCTGTAGAGCTAAATATGAACTTCTCTACACCAAATTCCACCGCAAGATTAATAAGATTTGCTGTATTTGCAGTATTGTTTAGATAGTATTTTAATGGATTTTTCATGCTCTCAAACACCTCTATATACGCAGCAAAATGTATAATAGCATCAAATTTATGCGAAGCAAAAATCTCTTTAAGATGAGCAGTATCAGCTAAATCGCATTTGATAAAATCAAATTTGCCTACACTCTCAAGTGCTACTAATGCATCTTGCGAACCACTATAAAAATTATCAATTACAGTTATCTTATCAGTTGCACGCTCTAATAAAGCCTTTAATACATGTGAGCCAATATATCCAGCACCACCAGTTATCAAAATATTCATTTTCACTCCTTAAATTTGCAATATTATAGCCAATTTAACTCTCATCTTGGCTATAAATTTGACTTTTAGTTAATTTATTGGATTAGATTATGCTAAAAGTTTTTTTGGCAAAGAGATCTTATATTAAATGTTATCTTTTTTACGACTAAAATATATCATATCTTTATCCTTTTTAATTATATTAAACTCAAATTTTTTATAAAGTGCTATAGCTTTTAAATTATCTATAAAAGCCTTAGCTAAAATCTCTTTAATGCAAAGTCTATTAAACGCATAATCTATAATCACACCCATAAGTAAATCGCCCATACCACGCACATCTGGACTAGCGTATATCCCAAATTCACAAGAGCTTTTAGAGATATTTACAAAAGAGATAACTCCAATTGCTAAATCATCTTTATAGACTAAAAAATAGATCTTATCTTGAAAATTTTTAAGGCTATCTATAAAGCCTAAATGCTCATCCCATGTTATGCTTTTATTTATCATATATTTAGCGATTTTAGGATTATTTCGCCAATTATAAATCATTTTTATCTCTTTAGTATCTAAGCTAGTAAAATTAACCAGCCTTATACCATTAATCAAGCTTTCTAGCATCTATCTCCTCACTTTTATCAACCCAACCATATTCGCACCACTCTAGTTTTTCACTATCGATATTTTTAAATTTCCTATCACACTCCCATTTGCCCATACCTAGCATTCGCATCGTCTGACCATATTTGTAGCCCTCTTTTTGCTCTTTTGTTTTTGGCTCATATAGTATTAGTGCATTTAAGCTAACGATCAATACGCATAAAAATATAATTTTTTTCATCTATTCACCTCTTTTAATTCGTAAAAATACTGGAAATCTTGGCTTATTGTTATTGGTTAGATTTTGAAATTTATATGTGATTATAGTGCCTATTTTTGGGGGATTTTTTCGTATTTCATCACTAAATCCAGATCCGATTTTAAATTTAATTTTACTAAAAATATCTACACAATCTACTGAACCCATAGCACCTTCATACTTACCTTTGCCATTATTTATGGCTACTATTTGACATTCACTATCATTCCACTTTTTTAATTTTAATATTTTATCACTTCGGCCGCTTATATATGATGCATTTGGATCACGAACCACTATACCTTCACCACCTTTACTTACAATCTCATCTAAAAAGGCAAAAGCATGTGAATTATTTTGGATATATATTTGCTTTACAACTTTTATAAAACTACTTGGATTTAGGCTTAAAAACTCTTCTAAATAGGCCATTTTATCACTTAAATTTCCATCAAATTTAGGTAGATCAAATACCATATATTTAATATTTTGCCATGCTTTAATATCGGGATTTTCATCTAGTACAATAGAAGCAATTAGCTCAAACTCTCCTCTATTGCTCCACAGCTCTCCATCAAGTGCAAAATTAGGTAATTGAGCTATAAAGCTAGATGGTGCATTAATTATATTACCATTACGACTTTTTAACTCCTTGCCGTCCCAAATAGCACGCACGCCATCATATTTTTCGCTCATCATCCAGCCAGTTAGATTTTCATCTTTATACTCTTTAAGAAGCATTACAGAAGAAAAAGCGCTAGAACAAACTAACCAAATTAATAAACATATTCTAATCATCTACGCCCCAATCTATCAAGTTCATTTTTTATATATCTATCAAATACTATGCTATAACTCATATTTGATTTTTGGGTGTTTAGATACTCATTCATCAAGCTTAAATAATTAGCATAATCATCTAAATTTAACCTACCACGCAATAATTCATATTTTAAAAATAACCAATATGTATTTAGCGTATCAGATTCGCAATATTCATCAATTTTATCTTGCTGTCCATTATAGTATAAGCTCATTACCTCATCGCCACAAACATCATATTTACCAGGTAGATTTAAACTAGCACAAAGCAGATCTAGCTTTAGCCCACTTACAGCCTTAAAATCGCTAATATGATCAAGCAAATCAAGATGAAAAACTCCATCATACCTACTTCTATAATTACACCATTTATCCTTGCCATTAGCCCTATCATTGGTGTTAAAATACTCGCTAGCTTCTATATTATAACGCATCGCTCTTATCATCAGCATAGGTAGATCAAAGCCTCTACCATTATAACTTACAAGTCTAGGATTATGCTCATTTATAAATTTAATAAATTCAGCTATTTTTTTCTCTTCACTATCTCCAGCAATTGTAGATACTCTTTTAAATCTACCAAACTCATCAGCTATTACTGCACTAATAGTTACTACTTTATGAAAACAAACTGGCAAAAACTCACTTCCACTTCGCTCTTTTTGCGCCTCAAGTGCCATTTGTGCTACACTCTTATCATCGCCTTCATAACCATAAGCCTCTCTTAAAGAATCACAATCAGGCACAGTCTCACAATCAAATACACATATATAACCGCTCATAAATTACCAACTTTTAATCAAATTTAGATAAAATAATAGCAAAAAATCTTGGAAAATTAGTTGAAAATAGCAATTATTAGACTCTCAGCCCTTGGTGATATAGTTCATACAAGCATTGTTGTGCAATTTATCAAAAAGCATTTTAAAGATGCTAAAATTAGCTGGTTTGTAGATGAAAAATTTAGCAGTATTGTTCATCTTTTAGATGGCGTTGATGTTATCGCACTTCCTTTAAAGGATAAAAAATTTATTAAAAGCTTTAAAATTCTTAGAGAATTTAGTAATCATTTTGATCTTATTATAGATTTTCAAGGCCTTATAAAATCAGCTCTTTTAGCTAGAATTTTAGGTAGCAATATAGCTGGGTTTGATAAAAATAGCATAAAAGAGCCACTAGCTTCTATATTTTATAAGAGTAAGTTTAAAATTGATTATAATGAGAATATTATAAGGCGAAATTTAGCTCTTGCTAGCGCTGCTTTGGGCTTTAGCTTTAATGATAATGATATCAAGCAAAAATCTGCTTGTTTCATCTCAAATATAGAGCCTAAATCATCTCAAACTATTTTAATAGCGCCATTTGCAAGCGAAATGAGCAAATGCTATGATAAGTTTAATGAAGTTATAAATTTGCTAAAAGATTATGAGATTAATATTATATCAGCAAATGCTAAAGAGTATGAACTTGCTAGTAAAATTGCTTATAATACTCATGCTAAAGTACTTAGTCCTATGAGTTTATCTAAGGTAATAGATTTTATGCAAAGCGTAGGACTTGTAATTGGCAATGATAGCGGTATAACTCATCTAGCTTGGGCTCAAAATAGATCTAGTATCACTCTTTTTGGAAATCGCCCAAGCCATAGAAATAGCTTTATCACGCCTATAAATCATACTATTGATACAGGCAAAAAAATCGATGCAAAAAATATAGATAAGAGCGATTACTGCATAAATGAGATATCACCAATTAATATAGCAAATTTAGCAAAAAATATTTTAAATTCGGAGCTTTTAAATGGTTGATTTTTTATATTTATGGCTATATTATATGCTTAGATTTATCGCAATCTACACCCCAAAAGCTATTCAAAATATATTTTTTGATCTACTTGCAAAATGCTTTTATAAATTTGATAAAAAACATACAAATATAATGCGAATCAATCTAAAAATGTGTAAATTTGAGAATATAGAAGAGATTATTTTACAAACTTATCGCAATTTTGCCCACTTTGGCGTGGAGTTTTTACGCAATCAAAACAGCACAAAAGAGCAAATTCTATCTAAAGTTGAATTTAAAAATGCTCAAATTTTAGATAAATTCAAAGATCGTCCAATCATCATCACCACTGCACATTATGGCAATTGGGAGCTTTTTAGCCTTGTGATGGCAGCTAAATTTGGCCCTGTAAGCATTGTAGGCAGAAACCTTGATAGTCCTGTGATGGATAGAATTTTAAGTAAAAATAGAAGCAGGTTTGATATAGAAGTAATTCCTAAAAGTGGTGGCGCAAGAGCGATTATGAAAGCATTGCAAAATAGAAGGCTTCTTGGTATTTTAGTTGATCAAAATGTAGATATTAGAGATGGAGTAGAGTGTGAGTTTTTTTCTAATCGTATCTCGCACACACATGCTGCTAGTATCTTTGCTGCTAAGCTTAATGCAATAATAATCCCAGCTTTTATCAAAAGAGTTGGCGATAAAAATGAGATTAGCTTTTATGACCCAATAGATATCAATCAACTAAATGGCGATAAAATCAAACAAGCCACACAAGCCCAAAGTAGCGCTACTCAAGATATGATAAAAAGCAAGCCAGATGAGTATTTTTGGATGCATAAGAAATTTAAACAGTTCTACCCAGAGATTTACAAATGAAAATTTTAATTATTAAATTTAGATTTATAGGCGATGTGCTTTTAACTACGCCATTAGTTGCTAATCTTAAAACCCATTATCCTGATGCTTCTATACACTTTGCCCTAAATCAAGGAACTCAAGCAGTAATACAAAATAATCCACAAATTGATAAAATCCATATCTATGATAGAGACACTATCAAAAAATCTAATATATTTAAGCGAATTTGGCTTGAGTTAAAATACGCCTTAGAGTTAAAAAAAGAGAAATTTGATATAGTAATAAATACTGAAGCTAGCGATCGTGGGATATTCTTAGCTAAATTTAGTGGAGCTAAAACCATAGTATCACGCAAAGGCACAAACCAAATTCTAAACAAACTCATAACTCACGAATCCAAACCAAACGGCCATATCGTAATGCAAAATTTATCTGCCATTAATGCTTTAGGTAAAGATATTACCACTACTAAAGTAAATTTATATTTTAATAATTATGATTTAAATTTGCCAGATTATTTTATACATATTCATCCTATGGCTAGGTTTGATTATAAGTGTTTAAGCAATGAAGCAGTAGCTAAAATTATTGATTTTTGCGAAATTGAGCTAGACAAAAGAGTTGTATTGACCTGTGATAAAAATCCAAATGAGATAAGCAAAATGAAAAATATCTTATCACTTTGTAGCTCAAATCCAATTGTATTTATGGGAAATTTAAGCTTAGATGAAGTGGCATTTTTAAGTTCTAAATCAAAGTTATATATTGGCACCGATACTGCTATAATGCATATGGCTGCAGCTAATGATGTACCGTGTATAGCTATTTTTGGGCCTAGCTATACATCTGCTTGGGGTCCATGGGATAATTCAAAATCAAAAAGCCTCTATCAAAGCAAAGGCGGGATTCAAAAAATGGGTATTCACACTGTAATCCAAAGCTCATTAAAATGCGTCCCATGCGGTCTAGAAGGGTGTAATAATTCTGGTGTAAGCGAGTGCTTAAATAGTTTAGATATTAACTGGATAAAAAATGAAATAAAAAACCATTTCATTACACAAAATCAACAAAATTTAAATAAATAAACCAATTTATAAGCCTAGCTATGTTAAAATCAAAAAATGAAAAATATATCAATCTTAGAAATAAGCTTTTCTAGCAAAAATCAGAGGTTTATCGAGCGCTTAAAAGCTGCTTTAAATTCGCTTAAATATACTACTATATCTAAAAATTATAGTGGCATTAAAGCTAAAACTAGCCTACTGAGGCCGCTTAAAATCAATAATATAGCCAAAAAGCAAAAGGGCGATGAGTTTTATATCTGTTTAGATAAATTTGATAGTGCTGATATATATTTAGCTAGTGATGGTGTACAAAAAATTTATAAAAAGCTTTATAAATTTTGGTTTTTAAGCTTTTCAAATTTTATCGCTGGTCAAATTGAGAAAAAATGCGTCCAAAACGCTACTAAAATTATAGCAAATTCAAATCTAACTCGCTTTGGATTAGAGACTGTTTATAATCTAGACCCAAATAAATTAGTTACTATTTATCCAGGAATCACACCTCCAATGCAAATCCAAAAGGGCAGAGCCAAGATGCGTTTATGCAATGAGCTTGGGCTTAATATGGAATTGCCAGTTATGCTATTTGTATCAGATAATTTTAGGGCTGATGGAGCTAGGGAATTTATTGAGCTTTTAAGTCGTTTGGAGACTAAGGTAAATGCGCTTATTATCGGTAGTGATAAAGATGTTTTAAAATATAGAAAAATTGCCCAAAATCTTGGTGTTACGGTGATTTTTCGTCCATCTCAAACTATAATGAATCACTACTATGAAGCAGCTGATATATTTGTTTTGCCATCGCATTATAACTCATTTAGCAATCAACTCTTAGAAGCACTTAGCTATGGTTGTGCGTGTTTTACTACTGAACAAAATGGAGCTAGTGAGATTTTAGGTAGTGAGTTTGTTATGAAAAATTCTAGCGATCAAAGTATAGATGAGTATATAAATCTTTTGCTAACAGATCATGATCTACTTTTAGAGATTTCAGGGAAAAATAGCGAAATAGCACGCGAATTTAGCGCTGAAAAGAATCTAAATGAAATTCTAAAGGTTATTAGTGAGAATATTCATTGAGCTACCAACATGGCTTGGCGATGGAGTGATGAGTAGTGCTGCCATAGCAAATATTAGGGCAAATTTTAAAGATGCAAAATTAACATTTTTTGGCTCTGCGGCTAGTACAGCACTATTTGCTAATCTTGGCGATATCATAATAGATGAGTCCAAAAAATCCAAATTCCGCCTAGCATATCTATATAAATTAGCCAAATCCCAGCCTAAATTTGATGCATTTATCAGCTTTAGAAGCCATCTAGCCTCAAAGGCTTTAGCATTTTTTATTCACGCTCCAAAAAGTGGAGTATATAAACCAATTAATAAAAGCAATCATTTAGTAGTTGATTATCTAAATTTTAGTGCAAAAGCTTTAAATATAGATATTTTAACTAATGAACTTGAGTTAAATTTTACTCCAAAAAAATATACAAAACCAACACTAGGGCTAAATCCAGGCGCTACATATGGAAGTGCTAAAAGATGGTATCCAAGCTATTTTGCCGATGTAGCAATGAGCTTAAGTAGTAAATTTGATATAGTTATCTTTGGTGGTAATGGTGAAAAAGAGATTTGTGATGAAATTAGTGAAATTCTAACCAAAAATCAAATTCCACATAAAAATCTATGCGCTAAAACATCAATAAAAGAGCTTGTTAGCTATATTGCCGGACTTGAGCTTTTTATAACCAATGATAGCGGGCCAATGCATATCGCAGCTGCTTTTAAGGTGCCAACAGTTGCACTATTTGGGCCGACTAACTTTACTAGAACTAGCCCATATAATAACCCAAAAGCAAGACTAGCACATCTAAATTTACCATGTATGCCATGTATGAAAAGAGTCTGTCCGCTAGGCTCTCATGAGTGTATGAAAGAGCTAAAACCAGCCCTTGCATTAGAGTTAACTAGACAGATTATTTAGATTAAATTTATCATAGTTTATTGCGATTACTAGATAAACATCTTATTAAGCAATGCTTTTTTAATATTTTTTAATTTTTCTACCTTGCACTGTTGAAGGGTGATAAGGTTGTCGAGTTTAGAGAAAAACTTGGACAATTGTTCTCTCTCTCTTCTGGTCGCAGTGGTAACATAATTGAAATATCTGCCATAACATTGTTCATCAATTTGGGATTTCCAACATATGACACATAACCTTTTGATACATTATTTAACGCCTCCGAAATCATCTTATCTGCCTGTACTTTATCTGAAAGTAAAACCCCGCAAACATTGGTACAATAGAACTTTCCGTCTCTAAAATTTACTGTTCCTGCATTAGCTCCGTCAGTGGTCCACGTGATTGCATCTTCGTACAAAAAATCCTTATAGTATCCCATTAATCCATTATCTTTAGTCTGAGATGAGTAAACTGGATATGGCGTATCTTCCGTCTGTTTTTCCGCTGTAACAGTAGCTGCAAGAACATATCCACGGGTTACTTTAAACATTTCTGAAACCTTACGCTGTTCCCAAGGGTCAGTAAAGCCTGCAAAGCGAATTTCTGGAACTGATGCTCCATTTTTTGGGAACATTTTTTGAAGCATTGATTTTTTTACTTTTTTTAGAGTATCACACTTACGCTGATGAAGGGTGATGAGGTTGTCTAAATTTGCAAATAATTCGCCGATTTTGGTTTGTTCGGCAAGAGATGGATATGGAATTTCAAGAGTTCCTACTTGTTCCAGTGATAAATTTGGCTGAGCTCCTATAGTTGGATTTTTTTTGATAAAATCAGCAACAGCATTACCTTTTAATACCGTGGAAATATAGTTTAAATCTCCTTCTTTTGTTCTTATAATTGCGATAGCTTGATTTGTATTTGCTGGTAAAATACTAGTTTTAACAATACTCACACGCCCCAGTGTTCCTGCAATTGAGAATAAAATATCGTTTTCTTGCAATTGAGAGCGTTTTAAATAACCATTATGTTCTGATTCTGAGATTTTCATCTCGGGAATTATTTCTCCATTAGAAGAGTTAATATTTTCAATTTTAATAAAATTTACTTTACCTTTTCCTGATTTATCGATAGGTGTCGTTCCTTTAGTTATTAATGATGTTATCTCCCCTAACTCTCTCTGTTCCCAATCTTCAGTAAAGCCTGCAAAACGAATTTGCGGGATTTGTGCTAGTTTTGATGGTTTTTGCATTTTTATCCTTTAAATTGGGTGCTATTATATCTAAATTGACCCCTTAAAATGCTCCATCTACTGCAGCGCAAATAGTGTGAATTATTAAGATATGCATCTCTTGAATTCTAGCTGTATCATTAGAAGGCACAACTACATTTATATCGCATAACTCATTCATTGCTCCACCATCTCTGCCACTTAATCCTATGGTTTTAATGCCCTTTTGTTTTGCAATCTCAAATGCTTTTAATACATTTTTGCTATTACCGCTTGTGCTTATACCTATTAGTAAATCTCCGCTATTTCCTACGCCACTAAGCTGTCTTGCAAAAACTTCATCATATCCATAATCATTACTAATTGCAGTAAGCGCTGAAGTATCAGTAGTCAATGCAATTGCTGGAAGAGAGATTCTCTCGCTCTTATATCTACCAGTTAGTTCTGCTGCAAAGTGTTGTGCATCAGCTGCACTTCCTCCATTACCACAAATTAAGATTTTATTACCGTTTTTTAGCGTTGCTACTACTATGTTTGCTACACTCATCACCGCTTCATCTATGGATAAAACTCTATTTGCTATCTCTAGATGTGCTTTTAATTCATCTGTAAATATACTCATTTTAGCCTCTTATTTTTTGATTTTTTCTATTATTTTTGTGGTGCTTTTGCCCTCAATAAACTCTATTAACTCAACTCTTTTAGCAAATTCACTACCTACGACCTCTTTGCCTTTATAGTCCGCACCTTTTACTAATATATCAGGTTTAATTGCTTTGATTAACTCATGTGGAGTTAGCTCATCAAATATCACGACAAAATCGACAAACTCCATCGCACACAACATCGCAGCCCTATCATATTGCACATTTACTGGCCTATCTTTGCCTTTTAACTCTCTTACTGAGTTATCTGAATTTAACCCTACTACTAATATATCGCCAAGCATTTTAGCCTTTTGTAAGTAGCTGATATGGCCAATATGCATAATATCAAAGCAGCCATTGGTAAATACTAAAGTTTTGCCACTTCTATCAACCTTTAAAAGCTCATCAAGCTTGACAATTTTACGCTCAAAACCAATTTTTTTACTCTTTAGATTCTCTATTTCGCCCCAGCTTGCATCTGCACTTCCTACCTTACCTACAACTACTGCTGCGGCTAAATTTGCATTATCTATCGCCTCTTCTATGCTCATCTTGCTAGCTAAGCAATAACCCAAAGTAGCTAGTACGCTATCACCAGCACCAGTTACATCAAAGACCTCTTTAGCAAGAGCTGGAAATTTCTTAACCTTATCACTTAAAAGCCCAATCCCATCTTCGCTAAGAGTGATTAAAGAGTACTCTAATTCATAGTTTAATTTCATAGTTTTTAATGCTAGCTCTAGACTCTCATCATTATCAATGCCAAAGCCTAGCGCCTCGCTTGCCTCTTTTTTATTTGGGGTTAAAAGTGTCGCGCCTTTATATTTACTATAATCCTTACCCTTTGGATCTACTAATACCATCTTATGATTATTTTTAGCAATTGATATTATCTGCTTGGTTAAGTAATTACTCAATACTCCCTTACCATAATCACTTAGCAAAACAATATCATAACTAGCTAAAATATCTGCAAATTTACTGACAATCTCATCAGCGCAATTTATATCACTTATACTCTCGGTATCTAGCCTAATTACTTGCTGATGTGATACCATTACACGGCTTTTTTGGCTAGATTTTCTGCCTGTTTCGCTAATTACTAACTCAGCCTTTGCGCCACGGCTTTTTAAAAGCTCTAAAATCTCAACCCCTAGTTCATCATCGCCAACTACACTTACTACACCTACTTCTGCACCAAGAGCGATTAAATTTGATACTACATTGCCACAGCCGCCAAGTCTTTTAGTCTCATTTTTGATATTTACTACTTGCACTGGAGCCTCTGGACTAATGCGATCACAACTACCCCAGATATAGTGATCAATCATTAAATCCCCAACTACTAAAACCTTAGCCATTATTTAAACTCACTATTATAAATTCTTTTTATTGCTGGTAGATAATCTTTTATAG
>JAFVMP010000072.1 GCA_017506845.1 Campylobacter sp. | reverse complement strand
CTTCCTGCATTTCTAGGGATATATTCGTACTCTAAGTAAATTTTAGAATACCCAACCCATTCAAAAATTGCCTTAGAAAATCTATGATATTCACCAAGTTGTAAAATCGCATCTACTACTTCTTTACTCATTAAGCGAAAATCTCTAACTCCACTTTGAAGATAAATTTCACTCATAAAACGGCTAATTTTATAAAACATATCGCTAAAAAAGGCCCTAATCTTGCTCTCGCCTTTTCTATCTATTCGTCTAACACAGACCATATCTATACTTTGTGTTATAAATTTTTTATACATTGTTGGAATTAGTTCTACTGGGTCTTGCAAATCTGCATCAATCAAAATAGTAGCTTTAGCATTGCTATGCTGAAGCCCAGCTAAAATCGCAGCCTCTTTACCAAAATTTCTTGAAAAATTTAAGATTTTAATTCTATTATCTTTTAATGCTAAAGCCTTTAAAATCTCTAAAGTATTATCCGTGCTACCATCATTTATAAATATAAATTCGCAATTAATTTGCTTAGAATTTTGTTCATTTATAATATTAATTTGATTTAAAATCTGTAAGTAGAAATTATTTAAATTTAAACTCTCATTGTAGCAAGGCACTACAAAAGATAGATCTACCCCCCCCTAATAATATTTTGCACAATTTTCTCCTAAATTTTAGATTTTATGCTTAATACAAACTCTAAAAATCAAAAAGTTCAGATAAAAAGCTCTCTTTTTTCTTTCTGCGATATCCATTATGATAGCCATCGTCATAATATCTCTTATCTTCATATCTTCTATCATCTTTGCGTGGTTCATACTCTCTTTTGTTACTAAAATACTCATTTTGTCTTGAATTTGTAGTTGATCGTTCTATGATTTTATCTAACTCTCCACGATCTAGCCAAACACCACGACAACTAGGACAGTAATCTATCTCAACTCCGCTTCTTTCACTCATTACCAAATCTACATCTTTACACACTGGACATCTCATATTGCACCTCTTTTTAATTAAATTTGACAAAATTCTAGCCAAAAAAAATTAATACTAAATTTCAAAAAGTTACACAAACTAAAAAAAATCTAAGTTATTAAAAAAAATTATAAAATAAAAGTATAGAAAAAGAAAAAATTTGATAAACTTAGCGTATTTTGTATTTAAGGTGGAATATGGTAGAAAAATTTTCAAAAATTGGATTTATTCTAGCAATGGCTGGAAGTGCTGTAGGTCTAGGCAATGCATGGAAATTTCCTACGATGGTTGGCAATAACGGCGGTTCAGCCTTTATCTTATTATATATTATACTTACTCTTGGAGTAGCCGTAGTGGTGTTTTTAGCAGAGCTTGCAATTGGTAGGCTTGGCGGAACCGACATTGTAAATTCGCTCAAAAATCTAGCACCAAAAAATAAACGCGCTTGGGGATTTGCTGGATTTTTTATGCTTACAGCAATTTTAATAGCCTCATTTTATATGATTGTTATTGGTTGGATTTTAAAATATATATTCTTATCATTTGGCACCTTGCCAAGCACGGCACAAGAAGCTGGAGCTATGTTTGGCGGTCTTGTTGAAGGGAACTTTTTAAGCGTATTTATCTGTTTTAGCATAGTCTTTTTAACTGTATTTTATGTAGTTTCTAAAGGGATTAAAAGTGGAATTGAAAGACTAAATATATTGATGATGCCATCGCTATTTGTTCTTCTTATAGGGCTTTTATTATATGCAATATTTGCTAGTGGTAATTTTACTCAAGCTTTAAGCTTTATATTTATCCCTGATTTTAGCAAACTTTTAAATGCTGAGTTAATCTTGCAAGCTTTAGGACTAGCATTCTTTTCTATGTCAATGGGTGTTGGTACAGTAGCTACTTATGCAGCTAGCCTTCCAGATGGAACAAATTTAGTCAAATCAACCTTTTCAATAGTATTTATCAATATATTAATCGGTATTATGATGGGTCTTGTGGTATTTTCATTTATACCAATTATAGATGGGCAACCAGCTAGCGAAGGTGCTGGACTTATCTTTGTATCGCTTACATCTTTATTTGCTCAAATGGGAATTATAGGAAATATCCTTGCAATTGCATTTTTTATATCATTGCTTTTTGCTGGTATTACATCAGCTGTATCTATGATTGAGCCATTTGCTCTATATCTTATACATAAATTTCAACTTAGCAGAAATAGCGCTATAATGATAATTGGGGTATTTGTATATATTTTAGGAACTCTTTGTATTCTTTCATATTATGGAGTTACAAGTAGCTATTTCTCTATCCCAGCTGCGGCTTTGGGTAATGAAAAACCAATAGCATTTTTTGATGTTTTAGATCTTCTTACATCAAATATTTTAATGCCTCTTGGTGCTTTAACATTTAGTATTTTTGTTGGTTATATTCTTAAAAAGGAGGGATTATTTACTCTATTTTCAGGCTTTATGTCTAGATTATGGTTTGAAATTTGGTATTTTACACTCCGTTATGTTGCCCCGCTTGCAATTTTGTCTATTGGGGCTTATCAAATTATAAGTAAAATTTAATAAAAGGAAAAATATGGCAAAGAAATTTATAGATATAATGGATACCACTTTTAGAGATGGTTTCCAGTCTGTATTTGGTGCAAGAGTATTAATGAATGATTTTTTACCTGCTGTAAGTGCAGCTAAAGAAGCTGGAATTAATCACTTTGAATTTGGCGGTGGTGCTAGATTTCAAAGCCTATACTTCTACTTAAACGAAGATGCATTTACAATGATGGATAAATTCAGAGAAGCTGCTGGTAAAGATGCAAACTTACAAACTCTATCTCGTGGCGTAAATACTGTGACTTTAGATACTGGTAGTAGAGAATTAATAGATATGCACGCAAAGTTATTTGCAAAACATGGAACTACAACAATCCGCAACTTTGATGCTTTAAATGATGTTAAAAATTTAGAATATAGCGCCCAAAGAATCAAACATCACGGATTAAAACATGAAGTAGTAGTAACTATGATGGATCTACCGCCAAACTGCGTTGGCGCTCACGATGCTGAATTTTATGAAAAATGCTTAAGAGAAATTCTAGATAGTGGAATTGAATTTGATAGCGTTTGTTTTAAAGATGCAAGCGGTACAAGTAGCCCAGAAAAAGTCTATCAAACAATCAAAATGGCAAGACGCCTACTAGGTGATAATGTGCATCTAAGATTGCATACTCACGAAACAGCGGGCGTTAGTATAGCTTGTTATCTAGCGGCTCTTGAGGCTGGTGCAGATGGTATAGATTTAGCTGCTAGTCCGGTAAGTGGTGGAACTAGTCAGCCAGATATTCTTACAATGCTTCACGCTGTAAAAGGTAAAGATTATGATCTAGGCGGATTAGAAGTTGATAAAATTTTAAAATATGAAGATGTATTGCACGATTGCTTAAAAGACTATTTTATGCCACCTGAAGCTACTCAAGTAAGCCCACTAATTCCATTTTCACCAATGCCAGGTGGTGCATTAACAGCCAATACACAAATGATGAGAGATAATAATATCTTAGACAAATTCCCAGCCGTTATCAAAGCTATGAGAGAAGTAGTAGAAAAAGGCGGATATGGAACAAGCGTAACTCCAGTTAGTCAATTCTACTTCCAACAAGCATTTAATAATGTAATGTTTGGTCCATGGAAAAAGATAGCTGAAGGCTATGGAAAAATGGTTTTAGGCTACTTTGGCAAAACTCCTGTAACTCCAAGTGCTGATATTGTAGAACTTGCTGCTAAACAGCTAAATTTAGAGCCTACTACTGCACCAGCTATAGATATTGCAGACCAAGATGAGACAAAATCAATTGCCTACACAAAAGCTCTGCTAGAAAAAGAAGGTATTGAAGTAACAGAAGAAAATATCTTTATTGCAGCAGCTTGTAAAGAAAAAGGTATCGCATATCTAAAAGGTGAAGGCAAAGTAATGGTACGCAAAAATAGCGATACTATAAAACCAACTACAAAATCTAGCTCAAACCAATTTAGCGTTACAGTAAATGGCCATAATTATAATGTTGAAGTTGCAGATGGATTTGATAATTTCAAAGTAAAATCAATCACTCCAGCAAAACCTAGCCAATCTACAGAGACAAAAGAAGAAGCTAAAGCAGTAAGCTCTACTGGAGCATCAAATGAAATTACAGCTACAATGTCTGCTGGAGTATTTAAAATTTTAGTAAATATTGGCGATAGTGTAAAAGCTGGTCAAACTGTAGTAATTCTTGAAGCTATGAAAATGGAGATTCCAATCGAGGCTGGATGCGATGGAGAGGTTGAGGAAATTCTAATTTCACAAGGCCAAACAGTAGAAGATGGACAACTTCTAGTTAAGCTAAAATAATCTAAAAGCTGCTAAATTTTGGCAGCTTTTGCTAAATTATAAAATTTATTATTAAAATTTACAAATCTTTTACAAAATCAAACCAAAGATTAAGCTAAAAAATACTAAAATTGAACATCAAATTTAATTCTATAAAAAAGGTAAAAATATGATAAAGGATTTAGATAAGCTGGGCTTAAGTGATATCAAAGAGATTTATCATAATCTAAGCTATGATGAGCTTTTTGCTCATGAGAAAGCAAATAATGAAGGTTATGTCACAGATAATGGAACCTTTAGTGTGGATACTGGAATTTTCACAGGTCGCAGCCCTAAAGATAAGTATTTTGTAAATCAAGATCCAAGTAATAAATATCTAGCATGGGGTAAAGTTAATCAACCTATGACAAAAGAGACTTTTGATAAACTCCTTGCTAAAGCAAAATCTCAACTAAGTGGTAAAAATATCTATATCCAAGATGCATATTGTGGCTCTAGCCTAGCAAGTCGCAAAAGCGTAAGATTTGTAACTGAAGTTGCGTGGCAAGCACACTTTGTAAAAAATATGTTTATCCGTCCAACTCAATCTGAACTAGCTGATTTTACTCCTGATTTTGTAGTATATAATGCTTGTAAATGCGTAAATGATGAGTATGAAAAAGATGGATTAAACTCAGAAGTATTTGTAATATTTAATATAGAAGAGAATATCGCAGTAATAGGTGGCACATGGTATGGTGGCGAGATGAAAAAGGGTATATTTTCTATGATGAACTACTGGCTACCACTAGAAAATAAACTATCTATGCATTGCAGCGCTAATGTAGGCAAAGATGGTGATACAGCCCTATTTTTTGGACTAAGCGGAACAGGTAAAACAACTCTATCAACTGACCCAAATAGAGCCCTAATCGGCGATGATGAGCATGGATGGGATGATGAAGGGGTATTTAACTTTGAAGGTGGATGCTATGCAAAATGTATCAACCTAGATCCTAAAAGTGAACCTGAAATTTACGCTGCTATCAAACGCAATGCACTATTAGAAAATGTCTGTATCGATCAAAACGGAGTAGTAGATTATAGTGATGATTCAAAAACAGAAAATACTCGTGTAAGCTATCCAATAGAACACATTCCAAATCACGAACCAAGCCTAAAAGCTGGACACCCAAGAAATATTATATTCCTTACAGCTGATGCATTTGGTGTACTTCCTCCAGTATCAAAACTTACAAAAGAACAAGCTATGTATTACTTCTTAAGTGGTTACACAGCAAAAGTTGCTGGTACTGAACGCGGTATTACAGAGCCTCAAGCAACATTTTCAGCATGTTTTGGGGAGCCATTTATGCCGCTTCATCCAACAGTATATGCAAGACTATTAGGCGAAAAAATTGATAAACACGATGTAAATGTATATCTAGTAAATACTGGCTGGAGCGGCGGTGCTTATGGCGTCGGCAAAAGAATGAGTATAAAAGCTACTAGAGCTTGTATAAATGCTATTTTAGATGGCAGTATTCAAAAATGTGAATTTGAAAATTTTGAAAAATTCAATCTAGCTATACCAAAATCTCTTGATGGTGTTGAAACTAATCTGCTAAATCCTATCAACACATGGGCTGATAAAAATGAATATATCGCTGCAAGGGATAATCTAGCTAATATGTTTATTAGCAACTTTAAACGTTATGAGGATGTAGCTGAAGGCGTACAATTTGCCAAGGCTGGCCCTATAAACTAACCTACTCCGCCCTATTTTGGGCGGATTCTTCTACTATTTTTATTATTTTATTAAGGATTTTTTCATGCAAAAAATGTGGCAAGGTAGATTTAGCGAGGCTAGTAGTGAGCTATTAGAAGCTTTTAATGCTTCAATTGAATTTGATAAAGAGCTGTATGCTCAAGATATTGCTGGTTCAAAAGCTCACGCAAAGATGCTAGGTAAATGCAAAATCATTGAAGATGAGGCTGTAAATAAAATCTTAGAAGGATTAGATCAAGTAAAATCTGAGATAGAAAATGGAGAATTTAAATTCAACATAGCTGATGAAGATATACATATGGCAGTTGAAAAAAGACTTAGTCAGATCATTGGAGCTGAATTTGGCGGTAAATTACATACTGCAAGAAGTAGAAATGATCAAGTAGCCCTTGATTTTAGGCTATTTGTTTTAGAGGCAAATTTAGATCTTGCTAAACTACTTTTAAATCTTATTAAAACTCTAAATAGTATCGCTAAAGAACACAAATCTACCCTAATGCCAGGCTTTACGCATCTCCAACACGCTCAACCCGTTAGCCTTGCATACCATTTATTAGCTTATGCATTTATGTTTAGTAGGGATTATGATAGGCTTATTAGTAGCCACAAACGTAACAATCTAAGCCCACTTGGATCATGTGCAATGGCTGGAACACCACACCCAATTGACCGTGAGATGGTTGCCAATGAATTAGGCTTTAATGGTATTACGCCAAATGCGATGGATAGTGTAAGTGATAGAGATTTTGCATTAGAATTATTATTTAATCTTAGCGTGGTATTTACCCATACTTCTAGACTTTGTGAAGAATTGATATTATGGAGTAGTAGTGAGTTTGGATATATTACAATTAGCGATAAATTTAGCACTGGATCAAGCATAATGCCACAGAAAAAAAACCCAGATGTAGCTGAGTTAATCAGAGGTAAAACTGGTAGAATCTATGGTAATCTAATCTCTTTATTAACCACGATGAAATCTCTACCACTAGCTTATAATAAAGATATGCAAGAGGATAAAGAGTGTGTATTTGATAGTGTAAAAAATGCTAAGAACTCACTAATTATACTAAATGCGATGATAGAAGAAATTAAATTTAATAAAGAAAATATGTTAAAAGCAACTAAAATTGGACACCTAAGCGCAACTGATTTAGCTGATTATCTAGTCAAACAAAAGCAAATTCCATTTCGCCAAGCACACTTTATAACTGGTAAATGTGTTGCCTTAGCTGAAAGTCTTGGCAAAGATTTAAGTGAGTTAAGTCTAAATGAGTTACAAAGTGTAGAGCCTAATATTAGCGCCGATGTTTTAGAACTTTTAACGCTAGAGAGTTCTAAAGAGGCTAGAAAAAGCCTTGGAGGAACAAGTGATTATAGTGTAGATATCCAGCTTGAGCTAATTGATAAATTTATAAAATCACAAGAAATATAACAACTTTGCTACGCCCTATTTTGCTACAAAATATCTTTTTATCAAATTTTATCATCATGGGCGTAGCATAATAATCTTTTAATTTGCAATATTATGACATTAAATTATAATTTCAACTAAAGCTTTTTTATTAAAAATTTAATAATTTAAAATATAAATTTAAATCAAGAAATAAATATGGTAAAAAATTAGTTAAATTTTATCTAATTTTAATTAATTTTTTCACAAAAATACTAAAAATTTGATATAATAAAGTTATTTTATTTTAAGGAGAGTTAATGAAAGCGTTAGCTATAGTTGCAATTAGTGCAAGTATGATGTGGGCAGCCATAAATATTAATACAGCTAGTAAAAATGAGCTAATGGAGCTTCCAGGTATTGGCGAAAGCAAGGCCGAAGCAATTATATCATACAGACAAAAAAGCAAATTTAATAGTATTGATGAGATTAAAAATGTCTCTGGAATAGGTGATAAAATTTACGAAAATATCAAAATAGATCTAATTACAAGTGGTGCAACTGATACAACAAATCTAAAAAGTCTAAACAAAGAAAATAAAAAACCAACTAAAAAAGACAACAACAAAATCAACAAAGATAATAATTTAACAAAAAAATAGTTAAATTTGACATAGTTGTAGTGATTTTGACTACTTTTGTATCCAAATTTTGGCTAAAATAAAAAAAATAACAAATTTTAGCTAAAATTTGCTTTTATGCCTTGACAAATAGAAATATTTTTTGTATAATTCAACTTCATTTTTTAAGTGTCTTGTTAGCTCAGCCGGTAGAGCATCTCCCTTTTAAGGAGGTGGCCGTTGGTTCGAATCCAACACAGGACACCACTTTGGTCGCTTAGCTCAGTTGGTAGAGCGCCACCCTTACAAGGTGGATGTCATAAGTTCGAGTCTTATAGCGACCACCATTTATTCTTAAATTTAGGTGCGGCGGTAGTTCAGCTGGTTAGAATATCGGCCTGTCACGCCGGAGGTCGCGGGTTCGAGCCCCGT
>JAFVMP010000071.1 GCA_017506845.1 Campylobacter sp. | reverse complement strand
TGAGAGCGAAGACTATCAGCAATAGCCATACCTGATGCATCATCCGCTGCTGTTTGAAGTCTACGCCCTGAGCTTAGGCGACCAAGTGAGCTAGTAAGCGCTCTATCATTTACAATTGCGTTTGCGTGTGAATTTAGAGCCGCTACGTTTGTATTTATTCTAAAACCCATTATAAGTCCTTTTATAGAAATTAAGTTATAAAAGCCCTAAGCAAATGGTGTTCCAAAGTTTTGGTAGAAGTTTATAATATTCCCTACTCTTGTGCGCTAAGAGGCAAGGCATAGTATTGCACTCCAGCTATCTCAAATTCACGCACAAACTCTCTAAACTCTCTAAACTCCTTAGCAGTTAAATAAAATTCATACATACATCCAGTCTCGCCATATCGCTTGCTAGCTTCTAGCCCTTGTCTCTGGCTATAATGATCAAACCTAGAAAGCAATGCAAATGGTACAAATATGTTTACAATATCTCTTATCTCATAGCGTTCTAGCTCTGCGGCATTTATGGCTAAATTTGCACTACTGCCATACGCTCTAACTAACCCGCCAACACCAAGCTTTACACCGCCAAAATACCGCACCACTAACACCGCAGTGTCTATTAACCCAGCTCCACGCAAAGCATCTAAGCACGGTGGCCCAGAGCTTCCTTTTGGTTCGCCATCATCGCTACAATTTTCTACAATCTGAAAATACTTATTATAATACCTATACGCCCAGACTATATGAGCAGCCTTTGGATTGTCTGCTTTAAGCCTAGCACGCAACTCTTCAAACTCGCTAAATGGACATATATAACTAGCAAAGCTTGATTTTTTGATATCTTGCTCGTAGCTGTAGCACTTTTTTACTAGATACATTTTGTATAATAACTCAAAGTTGTATTGCCAAATTTACGACTTTTATAAAGTGCAAATTTGCCTATGTTTTGTGAAGGTTTATGGCTTGAGATATGCTCTATTACCACTATATTGGCTTCTAGTTTTTCTAGCATTTTATAAAGTTTTTCATAAATTCCACTAAATCCATCTCTAATATCAAATGGCGGATCAGCATAAAGAATAGTTTTTTGCTCTATATTTTGAGCAAGAATCTTTGGTGTTAGCTCAAATGTATCACCATGCAATGCTACTAAGGTCTCATTTCCATCATCATTTAATCTACTAAAATTTTCCCTTAAGCTATTAAATGCTGCTCTATCAAGCTCTATAGCATAGCCTTTTTTAGCGTAATTACTAACCGCAGTCGCAGCCATTAATCCACTTCCACCAAATAATTCTATAAATACCGAACCATAAATCTCACCCTGCAGGCTATTAAATACAGACTCTTTTACTATAGATTTAGTACTTCTAGTTGTGCTTAGGCTTGGCAAGGATAGCTTTTTGCCTTTAAATTTACCACTAGTGATAGTGGTGGTTAGATTATTTTTCATATTCATCTTTTATTATTTTAATTAGCTCAGCCTTGAACGCATCGACTAAATCACCTACTCTACGCTCTAGGCTACTTAGCTCGTTTGACTGTATTTTGCCGCTTATTTGCATCGCTGAGTAGAACTCACCTAGCGTATTTAATAGCACATCTTTACTAAAAGGCTCGCTAAGATATGGCGAATCATCACTTATGATAAAGACTGGCTTGCTGCTTTGCAATGCTCTATCACTCACTATAAAATCGCAATCTTTTTTTGTTGTTGCATTTGAACCTAAAAATAGCCTTAAAGTCTCAGCTAAAAGCAGACACTCACAATCTATACAAACTCTCATTACCCTACTCCTTTAAAGCCCAAATAGTATCAAAATATCTATAAATTTGGTATAAAATTTGCTTAAAATCTAGATAAATCTATGAATTTGCTATAAAATTTGGTAAAATTTGACCGATTTAGCATATAACCAATTTACTAAAAGGATGCAAAATGGAAATTTTCAAAGCAGCAGCCCAGCAGCAGCTAGATATGGCAAATGCTGCCAGTTTTAAGCAGCAGTTTAATCCACAAACTAGAGAGGTAGAAAATCCAAATCTCCGCCAAGACTCTGCAGCGCAAAATGGAGCCAATGAGCACCTAACAAATGAGCAAATTCAAGAGATTTTAGCCCAAACTAACGATAATCTAAGCCTACTAAATACAAATATTAGATTTGGCTATAATGATAAAATCGATAGTATGTTTGTCAATGTTTTAGAAGCTGATACTGGCATAGTAATTCGCAAAATCCCGACTGATCAAGTTATGAAGCTTACTGAGCATTTTAGAGACATCGTGGGTATGATATTTGATAAAAAGGAATAAAAATGGCAATAAATACTGAAAAATCACAACTAGGCGTAGGTAGCGGAAATATCCTAAGCTGGGATACAATAGATAAGCTAAAAGAGGCTGATACAAAAGCACTTGTAAAGCCACTAGAGACTAAAATTCAAGACAATCTAACTAAACAAAAAGACCTAACAGCAATCACTACACTGCTTAGCACATTTAAGGCTAATGTATCAAATTTAACAAGCGATAACACATATCTAAGGCGTGATGCTAACGCCACAGGTAGCGGTAGTGTAAGTGTAACGGCAAATGCAGGTGTAGCTGAACAAAATATGAGCCTAAGCGTGCAACAATTAGCTACTCACGACTCTTATCAATCTAAGACATTTGACCTAAGAAATGGTACAGTATTTGATAAAGATGTTAGCTTTGGTATCAGCATTGGTGGCAAGGATTATGTGATAAATGCAGACTCTAGCACCACGCTAGAAGGACTAGCTGAAAAGATAAATGAAGCTACTGAAGGTAAAGTCCAAGCTAAAATCCTAAATGTAGGTGGCGCAGCTGGGGCTGAGTCATATAGACTAGTAATCCAATCAGCTGAGACTGGCTCAGATAATGCAATGAGCTTTTATGCTATAACAAGCGGAAGCGGTGGCAATGCGTCACACACTAGTACAGATAGCACTCTAGAAGCTTTAGGATTTTATTTTGATAAGGCTAATGCTACTGGAACAAATAAAGATAGCCATGGTAATGAAATTCAAAGATTAACATTAAAAAAACCTGATGATATAAAAGATAAAGGCGATAATGTAGGCTCTCAATTAGATGTTGCCAAAGATGCTAAATTTAAATACAATGGTATAGATATCACTAGAAGCTCAAATACAGTAGATGATTTGATACTAGGTGTGAGTCTAACCTTAAATAAAGTAGATAAAGAGGGCGAGAGTACTAATGTAAATATCACCCAAAGCACTGAAGGTATCCTAGAAGATATCCAAGCAATGGTAGAGTCATATAACTCACTAATAAATAATATAAACGAAGCTACCAAATACGATAGCGAAACTGGCCTAGCTGGTACATTCCAAGGGGTAAGAGAGATCACATCTATCACCACAGAACTAAATAAAATAATAAACGGCGTAAGCAAAGATGGTAAATCTTTGACTGATTTTGGTATTACTCTTACTAAAGATGGACTTCTTACACTAGACTCATCAATATTAAACGATATGATAAATAATAATTTTGATGAGTTTAAAAGCTTCTTTAGTTCTGAGACTAAATTTACCAATGTTACAGCATTTGGGGATAAAAAGCCTGAGTGGGGCGATGAGTTAAAAGGTAAATTGACAATCAATGGGGTAGAGATTGATATCGATATTCCTAAAAATTTTACTGCTGGAACTAGTGGTACGACTGGCACTACCGGAGATGAAAAAGCTAAGAAAAACGCCCTACTAAAAGCAATCGCAAACGCTAGCGGCCTAAGCGATATCTCAGCTTCATTTGACAAAGATGGCAAACTAGTATTAAAAGGCTCAGGTGGCGTTGATATTGAGATTAAAGGCGAGAGTAGCTTTTTAACAAAACTAGGCCTAAAAGAGCAAAAGCTAGATGGTAAAACTGAGATTATAGGCGGATTCTTTAAAGGGTTAAATGATACTATAAATGGCCTAATTGGCACTAATGGTACTCTAACAACTTATGAAGAAAACCTAACAAACTCGCACAAATCTCTAACCCAGTCTAAAGAACAACGCCAAAAAGAGCTAGATACTAAATACACCACAATGGCAGAAAAGTGGTCACAATATGATACTATCATTGCTAAGCTAGAATCTCAAATGAATACTGTAAATGGTATGATCGAGGCTGCAAGAAATGCTAACAAGTAAAGGAACAGTGATGGCATCATCAAATGCTGCATATGCAGCCTATAACCAAAATAATATGGGGATTGACTCCCCACAAAAACTCATCTCTATGCTATATGAGGGGATTTTGCGTTTTATCTACCGCGCTAAAAAAGCTATGGATGAGGGTGATATAGAAAATAAGGTACTATTTTTAAACAAAACTAATGCTATATTTTTTGAACTAATCAACTCTCTTGATATGAGCCAAGGTCAGATAAGTCAGTATCTTCAAGGGCTATATAGCAGACAAATTCAGCTAATATCAGAGGCTAATATCACAAATGACCAAAGTAAATTAGATGAAGTAGTTCATGTAACAAGAGAGCTTTTAGAGGCCTGGAGAGACGCTACAAAGGGCGAAGATGAACTGGCTAAATGATCTTAAATCGGCACTAGTAAGCGAAAATTTAGATAGAATCGAATATCTAATCAACAACTACCCACCAAAGCTAGCCCCAGATGAGCTAGAGTGTACGGCTGCACTTTTAAAGAGTGCGGCTGAGCTTTTTCGTACTAAGCAAAAAGAGCTAGAAACTGAGCTAAATAAGGTTAAAAAAGCCAAAAAATATGACTTTTAATAACTTTTGACTTGCTAAACTAGCTAGATTATTAAATTTAAGATTTAGCTAGTTTATAAATTATATAAGTATCAATTTAGGTAAATTTTTAAATAAAAAACAGGTGCGACTATAAGCCGAGTTCTGTTATGATGGCCATTTATCTAGATTTGATTTTAGATCAAATTCAAGCGAAGGGTTGAATATAAGACTCCAAACCACCCCTTCTTGCTGCGAGTTGGGTTTACATAGCTACTTGCATCTCTGCTAGTACTGGTGGGCTCTTACTCCACCGTTTCACCATCACCGCTAAAGCGGCAGTTTACTTTCTGTTGCACTATCCCTTGAGTTACCTCAGCCACCCGTTAGGTGGAACTCTGTCTTATTGCAGCTCGGACTTTCCTCAAGGTTTTAACCTTGCGACCATCCATCGCACCAATGTAATTTTATCAAAATCGAGCTTAAAATTTATAATTAATATAGCATTGATTAACTCTTTTTTAGTAAAATTTAACTAAATTTAATTTTTTATATTTTTTTAAATTTGCAATTTTTAAGGATAATAGATGATAAAAAGAGCTTTGTTTATGACTTTAGTTGTCTTTAATATTTCTAATGCTCAAACAAGTATAAATCAAGATAGAATGATAACTCCACTACCTGCTAGTATCCCATATGATAAAGAAAAAGCAATGCTAGGAAAACAGCTATATATGGATACAAGCCTATCAAAAGATGGAAAAGTATCGTGTAATACCTGTCATGATTTAAAAAGATATGGGGTAGATAATGAGATATTTTCCATAGGGGCAGATGGAGTGCTAGATGAGCCATTTAACTCACCTACTACATTTAACTCTGTATTTAATTTTGTACAATTTTGGGATGGAAAGGCTAAAAATCTAGCCGACCAAGCTAAAAATCCATTTACAAATCCAAAAGAGATGGCACTAAAAGATGAAGCTGAAGTAGTTAAAAGAGTTGAAGCAAACGCTAAGTATAAAGCTAGTTTTGATAAGATATATGGCGAGATTACAATGCAAAATATAACCGATGCTATAGCTGAATTTGAAAAGACACTCATTACTCCAAATTCCCCATTTGATCGCTATTTAAATGGAGATGAAAATGCTATAAGCAACCAGGCTAAACGTGGTTGGGAAGCATTTAAAAGCAATGGCTGTATAGCTTGCCATCAAGGTCAAAATGTAGGTGGTACGATGTATCAAAAAATTGGGATCTTCGAGCCATATCCAAATCAAGAAAATTTAGGTCGCTATGAGATTACAAAAATAGAATCTGATAAAATGGTATTTAAAGTTCCAAGTCTTAGAAATGTAGCCAAAACTGCTCCATATTATCACGATGGAAGTATTCCAACTCTTGATGCGTGCGTGCAATTTATGGCTTATTATCAATTAGGCAGATTTTTAGATCAGCAAACCGTAGATGATATTGTCGCATTTTTAGAAAGCCTAACAGGAGAATTTAATGAACAATTCTAAAAAAATCAGCTTTTTAACTCAGTTTATCGCACTTACTGTACTTGTTTTAGTATCTATATTTATACTTTTGGCTTTTATATTTAACAACTACAAATCTACACACAAAAATGAACAAATAGCCATGGCTACACAACATTTACAAATTTATGATTTGCAAATTGATCAAGTATTTAAAACCAAATTTAACTTTATAAATTATGATACAAGTGTAGTTTTTAGTAATAAATTTGAAGAGACTTTGCAGCATTTAGCTAGTTTAAATGTAGATGAAAGTATGCTAAATTCTATAAATAAATCATTTAGAGCCAAACAAGATGAGCTAGAAAGATTTAAATCTGCAAACTCAATTGCCATAAACTCAAAATCATATCTATTTACGCTAAGTAGTGATATCAACAAAATAGTAGCCCAAAATCCAACACCAAGCAACCTTGCGCTAAGAGATACAATAGATCAAATTCTAGCCATAATCTCTACTCAAAATATATTGGCTAAGGATGTTTTAAATAGATTAAATTCACTTGTCAATATAATTGATATAGATAAATTTGCAGATACTGAGCTGCTAAGTCTATTTAAAAAGCATTATACTACAATGCTAGCTCAAATTAGCGTAATGCAAGATAATTCTCAACAATTTTTAAGTCAAGAATTAAGCAAAAAACTAAATAGATTTGAAAACATCATACAAGATCAAATTCAATCAAATCATCAAAACCAACTATATATTGCTATAGCGATATTTGGCGTAACTTTAATCTTATTTATACTATTTATCTGGCTAACTCTAGCTAAAGTTGTCATGCCAATAGGCAATTTAGAGTTACTAAGCTCAAATCTAGCAAGCTCAAAAGCTAACCTAAGCTCACGCCTAAAAATCGATCCAAAAAGCGAGCTTGCTACTAGTGCTGGTTATATAAATAAATTTATACAGATTGTTCAAAACTCAGTTTTAGAAGCTATTGATAGTTCAAATACAAGTCATAAAAACTCAATTAGCTTGCAAGAAAATGCTAAAAAACTAAAACAAAACTCACTTCACCAGCACGAACAAGTAGCTAGTGTTCAAAAGATTACAATATTATTAAATGAGACAATTAATCTAAATAAACTACTTGCTAATGATGCAACGCTAAATATGCAAGATTTAAAAACATTAATGAATACTGTAGAAAATACGCTTTTAGAGTTGATTGAATTAATTGAAGTTAGTAGCCAACAAGAAAATGAGATAGTAGCTAATATGGATCAGCTTGTACAAAGTGCTGATACTATCTATAGTGTAACTAACTCTATAAGAGATATTGCTGATCAAACTAATCTTTTAGCATTAAATGCTGCTATAGAAGCTGCTCGTGCAGGAGAACATGGTAGAGGTTTTGCAGTAGTAGCTGATGAAGTTCGTGCGCTAGCTGATAAAACTAGCAGATCTTTAGGCGAGATAAATATAACTGTTCAAACTATTGTTCAACAAGTTAATTATAAT
>JAFVMP010000070.1 GCA_017506845.1 Campylobacter sp. | reverse complement strand
TACTACAATGATTTTTTCACCGCAGTTGCAGTTATTTAGATTATAATTTACAACTTGAATTAATGAAGGTGGAATCTTATAATCTGGTTTATTTGGCTTACCCATTCTACCAATACCAACCATTACATTTTTAGCCTTATACACGCCTTTGGCTGTAGTTACAATTAGCAGATCGCCATCTTTTTTTACACTTTCAACCTCAGCATTAAAAATTGCTTCAATATCGCCATCATCAAGCAATTTATCAAAGTAATTTAATGTGCTTTCTTTTGTTCCATCAAAGAACTCTACGCAGCCTTTTGTCTCGCTCTCTAAACCTTTATAAACCTTATCTACACGCTTACCATCTTTGTAGAATTTGCGAATTGTTTGAGAGTGATTATCACCCTTTTCTAAAAGAAGAACATTTGCAAACCCAGCCTTTTTGGCCTCAACTACTGAAGCGATACCAAAAGGACCACCACCAATGACTACTACATCATATAAATTTTCCATATTTTTCTCCATTTATTATATTTTTAAAACATAAAAAATTAAATATATCTAAATTCAACTTAAATTACTATTGATTTTTAAAAGTAAATTATTAGATAAATTCAAAATATATTTTAATAAAATAAATACAATATAATTTAAAGATTAAACATATAAATGGTATAATTTAACAAAAAAGGAAAAAAATGTTAAAAAACCTCACCTTTCTTATCATTTCATTAATGTTGGCTGGTTGCTGGGGAAAAAGCTCACTTCACTCAGATGCCAATCTTAAAAACGAATTACTAGCCTATACGCAAAAACACAACTCTGCTGAAATATTACTAGTTGCTACCTACCTAAATCCAATATATCAAGGAGAATTTACTACTGATATGCAAGATTTTGATACCTTTATAGTATCAATCTATCCACAAAATTTAACTCCAAAATCTGTAACTATAAATTCAATTGATGCTACACTAACTAAACTAGAAAAAGATGATAAACTCTCCACTTTAGTTTCGATGACCATACCTTGGAGTAGTTATTATAAAGCCGCTATTCCAACTCAAAAATCAAATATCCTAAGCGTAAATATCACTCTAGATAACAACACTACAGCTACGCTAAATTTCCAAAAAGTCGCCCGCTCACTCTACTGGCATACTAGATAAATTTACAAATTTAAAACTAAAAACCAAACAAAGGCAAGCCTAAAAGCTTACCTTTGGCCTAAATCCATCGCTTAACTCAGGGATTAAAACATTGTCAAAAAAGTGCGATATTTTAGTACTTTTACCAAGAGCAGCAAGATATATTATATAATTAGCCAAAACCTTTTTGCCATAAATCCTACTCTCAGCATACGGTACTAAATCCATAGATAAAAATGGTTCAAATTTACTATACTCTCCCTTACGCTCAAATAGATCTCCACGCAGTAGCATTCGCTTTGTAAATCCAATCCCGCCATTATATGCATATGCAATAAATAGCGGATTGTAAAGATATTTTTCTAGATAATCTAGATGAAAATTTGCAAATTTATAGGCAATTTGCGGCTTAAACATATCATCAATATCAAATTTATTCATTTCAAGTTTAGCAGCTATATCTTTAGCTAAAAACGGCATAAACTGCATCATTCCAAGCGCATATGATGTAGAAATTGCACTAGGTACAAACCTACTTTCTTGTCTAGCAAGGGCTAAAATCAGTGCTTGCCGCCTGATATCTTTTGTACCAATGTATTCCATAAATGGCATCGGATAGAAGTGAATTTTATGATTATGCGCTCTTTCCATTATATAGCTATACTCACCTAAGGTGCTTTGAGTATAAAACCTTGATGCATATGAGATTAGCTCAGAGCTTGGCATTTTAGCTACTTTCTCTCTTGTGCGTTGCCATGTAAATGGGTCAGTATAATCATATTTTAATAACTCTTTTGTAGCTGGCCTTGGTACTGCTATTTTAATCTTTTCACCACTAGTAAATTCTCTAGCATATAGGTTATAAATATTTATATCAGCACTTTTAGCAATCTGTTCTAAAATATTTTCATCTTTAGTAATTAGATATATCCAAAAATTAGCATTATCTTTATTGCTAGCAAATTTGGATTTTGTAGCAGCTACTTTAAAAAACTCCACTGCCCTACTCTCATTATGCAATAAAATCGCATTTAATCCAAATATAAATGCCATATCGCCATTGAGTAGCTCAGCACTAACTCCTAATAAACTACTACGAAATTTGGCATTTTTTTTGTTAATTACAGAGTCTTGAACAATTGATTTAAATTGCCAATGATTTAGGCTATTTGTGATTAATTTTACACTTGGAATGTGGGTATTTAAAAACTCTTCTTTATTTTTAGCGGCTGCGTAGTGTCTAAAATATCCAACCGGATCGCCAACTGCTATATAATAAGCTAGTGGGTCTGCTGTATTAAATCCTTGAATATAATTTACAAATTTAGAACCATTAGCTTTTAAGCGTGTTACTAAATCTGCCCTTTGGCTAGGCATTAAAGAGTTTATAAATCCAGCGCTTATAACCATATTTTGACATGTCCAATTAGCAGTATGAATATTGCTAAAATTATATTTAGAACAATCAGCTACTTTCTCTTTTATAGGGCCAATTTTTTTATCAAAAAGCGCTTTAATGCTACCTTGATAGCGAAAAATCTGCCCTCGTAATTTCTTTAGTTGAGCCTTGCTAGCCTTTTTTTCATTAGCAAATCTATATATATAATAATCCTTTGCCAATCCTTTTGGTGCTGCTTTTAAATTCTCATAGCTTGGCACGCTAGCCCAAAGCGGTATAACCAAAAAAATCAAAAATAGACTAAATTTGATAAGCAAACCCACGAAGCAATCCTAATACAAATCTATTTATAAACTCCAAAGCAAGAAGTATTATAATAGGCGCTATATCAATACCACCAAAAACTGTTGGAATTTTAAGCTTTTTAATTAATCCATAAGCTGGTGCCGTTAGACGGTAAAGCAGCTGAACAATTGGATTAAATGGATCTGGTCTTACCCAGCTAACAAGCGCTGCAGCTATGATTATAAATGTATAAGCTCTTATTACTATTTCTAAAATATCAACCACTGATATTATAAAATGGGATAAAATCGTCATTTGGCTACAATCTCCTTGATATCTGATTTTATTAGCGGATATAGATCTTTAAGCTCTGGGCCATGCTCAGCTCCAGTTAAAAGCAGTCTAAGAGGCATAAACAAGGATTTGCCTTTTAAATTTGTCTCATCAGCTATTACAATTTTAAGCTCTTCAAAGCTATGAGGAATCTGCATATTTAAGATGACTTTACGAATCTCATCAGCCTCTTTTTGCCACTGTTGTGGGATAATTTTTGGAGCATTAATAGCTTCAATCTTAGCTATTATCTCAGGGATTAAGCTACTTTCTTGAGTATAAAATCTAGCTAAATCTGGCGAACTAAATCCAAGCTCAACTAGCCTATCATCACTAGCAAGTTTGATATGTTCGCGGTTAATTTGAGCTAATTTTTCTTCGCTAAATTTAGCTGGAGAGCGTGAGATATTTGATATATCAAACCAACTAGCTGCTTGTTCTAAAGTAAAGATTTCACATGGAGTTTTATTGCCAATTAATATTAAATAATTAGCAATAGCCTCAGGCATATAACCCTTTTGTAAAAGATAACTAACAGATGAGCTATTATCCCTTTTGCTCATCTTTTTGCCCTCCATATTTAAGATTATAGGTAGGTGAGCATAGCTAATCTCTTGAGTATATCCTAAAGCTTCTCTGATTAAATTTTGTTTTGGGGTATTGCTTACATGATCTTCGCCTCTTATAATCATTGTAACACCTTCAAGCATATCATCAATCGCACAAGCAAAATTATATGTTGGTGTTTTATCAGCTCTTAAAAGTACAAAGCTATCTATATTTTCTGGTTCAAATACTATCTCGCCTTTAATTTTATCAATAAATTTTTGTGTAGTTTTTGGTGCTTTTAACCTTAAGGCTGCTGGGCGAGGATTGTTTAACACCTCATCATCGCTTAGATTTTCACAACTTCCATCATATCTATATGCTTTACCATTTTTAGCGGCTTCTTGCCTTTTAGCCTCCAATGTTTCATCATCGCAAAAGCATAAAAATGCCTTTTTATCTATTAATAATCTAGCAGCAAATTCTTGATGAAATTTAAGATTTTTACTTTGATAATATAGTGTATCCCACTTTATACCAAACTTCTTTAAAATCTCCATTATCTGTTCATCTTTGCCCTCTATGTTTCTTTCTTTATCGGTATCTTCGATACGCAAAACAAATCCACTCTTATCTTGAAGCGAGGCTATATAGTTAAATATCGCAACTCTTAAATTCCCAATATGCATATCACCAGTTGGCGATGGCGCAAAACGATACATAATTTAATCCTTAAATTTAATTTTTTTATACTCTATAGGGTCATTTAGATTATTTTCTTTAAAACCCTTAAGCCTTAATAAGCAACTATCACACTCTCCACAAGCTAAATCTTCATTTTCATAACAACTCCAAGTATTAGCTAAATCCACACCTAATTTATAAGCAGTTGCAACAATCTGTCCTTTTGATAATCCTATAAGTGGAGCTTTAAATTTAATATCACAACCAGTGCCTAAATTTGCTGCTTTATTCATTGCTTCTAAAAACTCGCTACTACAATCTGGATAGCCACTCCCATCAGCTTCTACTAATCCAATATATATAGCCTCACACCCTTGAACTTGTGCAATGCCCGTAGCAATAGATAAAAAAATACCATTTCTAAATGCCACATATGTAGCTGGTGGTTCTTTATCTTGTAATGCATTTTTAGGTATTTTTATATTTTTATCTGTTAAAGCATTACCACCTACATCTGCTATAAAGCTAGTATCAATTACAAATTTATCCACTACCCCAAGACTATTGGCAATCTTTTCAAAACACTCACGCTCTTTTTTCATAGTTCTTTGCAAATAATCAAAATGCAAAGCCACTATCTCATAGCCTTCACTTTTAGCGATACTTGCAGCTACTGCACTATCCATACCGCCGCTAATTATACATAGAGCTTTTTTCATATCTCTTTAGCCATAATATTTTCTACTAAAGCAATTACTCCATTTTGAATTTCTTGCATATTTTCTAGTGAATTTGCCTCAAATCTTGTAACTATAACTGGAGTTGTATTTGATGCTCTTACTAATCCCCAGCCATTTTGGAATTTAATCCTAACCCCATCTATATCGATAATATCAATAATCTTTGGCAGTCCATTATCTGGCTTATTTAACCTAATTTTTAAAGCTTCTATTATCTTAAATTTAGACTCTTCATTGGTTTTAATCTTCATCTCATCAGTTGAGTATAGCTTAGGCAATTTATCTAATTCACTATCTAAATCAAATCCATTAGCTACAAGCTCAAGAACCCTTATCATCGCATACACTGCATCATCAAAACCAAAAAATCTCTCTTTAAAAAATATATGCCCGCTAACCTCAGCAGCCATATCTATATTTAACTCTTTCATAGCTTTTTTGATATTGCTATGACCAGTTTTACCCATAAAGCTTTTACCGATTTTATCAATCTCATCATACATATTTTGACTACATTTGACCTCGCCTAAAACTCTTGGGTTTTTCATATTCTTAGCGTATAAATAGGCTAAATCATCACCCTTTATACTTCTTTTAGGCGTAAGAACTGCTATCCTATCAGCATCTCCATCAAAGCCAAAACCCAAATCATAGCCACTATTTAAAGCCGCTTTTAACTCTTTTATATTCTCTTCTTCGCTTGGGTCTGGATGATGGTTTGGAAACTCTCCATCAGGATTAGGATATAATATATTAAACTCTAATCCTAACGCTTTAGCAATTGGCTCAAGCGTTATACCAGCTACGCCATTGCCAGCATCGCATATAATCTTTGTCTTTAATCCTTTAAGATGAGAAAATTCTTTAGCATAAAAATCCACATATGAGCTTAAAATATCAAATTTAATAGCTCTAAAATCATCTTTTACCGTCTCGCCACTAGCGATAAACTCATTTACAGCAACTCTTAAAGCTTGTAAATCATCACCAAAATAGCTATCTTTTTTAATAGTTATCTTAAATCCATTATACTCTTTTGGATTGTGACTACCTGTAATCATTACATTTGCATCAAACTTATCGGTAAAAACACTAAAATACCCCACAGGCGTAGGAAGCATACCAATATCATAAACATCTAATTTAGCAGCATTTAACCCACTAACTAAATAATTAAAAAGATTAGGCGCTGATGTTCTAGCATCATAGCCTACGCTAACACTCTTTACCCCACGCTCCTTCATCACATTGCCAAGGCATACCCCTATTGCTTTGACGCTTTGCTCATTTAGATCTTTTTGATAAATTCCCCTTATATCATACTCTCTAAATATCGTATCAAACATATCTTAGCCCTTATTATAATTATAAGCCAATAATTCTAGCTAAATTTTTATAATCATTAGTTTAAATTTTACAAAAATTTAATTACGCATTTAATAGCCATTTTGTCTTTTTTGGCTATAATCACGCTCATGAAAAAGATAAAAATAAACTCAATAGTAAAAGAAGTAAATTCTGATAATTTACACGATTTAAGGCTTGAATTAGGCATTAGTGATGATACAATCACTATTTATAAAGGTTTTGCTACAGATGAAAATCTAAAACTAAATGATAATGATAGTGTAATATTCATCAAAAAGGGTCAAATACCAAAAAATGAGTGCCTAAAAGAGATGATGGCAGCTAGAAATAGCCCTGAGATAAATGACGCACTAAATGGTGCAAAAATTGGAATAGCTGGTCTTGGTGGCTTAGGTAGTAGTGTGGCTATTGCCTTAGCAAGAGTAGGAGTTAGCTATTTAAAATTAGTTGATTTTGATACTGTTGATCCATCAAATTTAAATCGCCAACAATACTTCATCGACGATATTGGCAAATATAAAACCCAAGCTTTAGCAGATATAATTGCTAAAATAAATCCATTTGTTAATGTAGAGATAGAGACGATAAAGCTTGATGAAAATAATGTAAATTCAGTATTTAATAGCTGCGATATAGTAGCTGAATGCTTTGATAATCCACACGCCAAAGCAATGCTAATAAATAATCTAAAAAATAAGATCATAGTAGCAGCTAGTGGTATGGCAGGATATGGTAGAAGTGATGAGATAAAGACTATCAAAATGGCTAAAAATCTCTATATATGTGGAGATTTAAAAAGTGCTGCAAGCATAGGAAATGGCCTTATGGCGCCACGCGTTGGAATTTGTGCTATGCATCAGGCTAATCAAATTTTAGATATTTTAATAAAGAGAGTAGAAAATAATGGATAAATTAAATTTAGGTGGAAAGCTATTTGATTCTAGATTTATAATGGGAAGTGGCAAATTTGACCCTGAACTAATATCAGCTTGTATAGATGAGGCTAAAACTCAAATTATTACTCTAGCAATAAGAAGGGTAAATCAAGACCAAAACGCTAGTATAACCAAATTCATACCAAAAAATATCACATTGCTACCAAATACAAGTGGCGCAAGAGATGCCAACGAAGCCTTAAGAATTGCTCGTCTTGGCAAAGAGCTAGGATGTGGAGATATGATTAAAATTGAAGTAATTAGAGATAGTAAATTTTTATTTCCAGATAATTATGAAACACTAAAAGCTATAGAGTTATTAGCTAGTGATGGATTTATCCCGCTTGCTTATATGATGCCAGATCTTGTAGTTGCTCGCGATATGGTAAATGCTGGAGCAGCAGCTATAATGCCTCTAGCTGCACCAATAGGCTCAAATAAAGGCCTAAGCAATAAAGATATGATTCAAATTCTAATAGATGAGATCGAACTACCTATAATAGTAGATGCAGGAATTGGCCGCCCTAGTCAAGCGTGTGAGGCAATGGAGATGGGCTGTGCTGCTGTGATGGCAAATACAGCAATCGCAACTGCAGGCGATATAAGAGTTATGGCTAGAGCTTTTGGCAAGGCTGTAGAAGCTGGACGAGATGCCTATCTAGCAAAGCTTGGAAGAGTGCAAAATAGAGCAAGTGCTAGCTCACCATTAACTGGATTTTTAGGACAGTAAATGAAATTTATACAAAAAACCGATCCAATGGAGTATTTAGAAGGTCAAGAACAAATAAATAGCAATATAATGCAAAGAGTGCTTGGGGCTGCTAATAGTGTTGAATTTGATAAATTTAATGCTACTGATGTAGAACACGCTCTATCTAAGGATAATCTAAACTTAAACGACCTTCAAGCGCTATTAAGTCCAGTAGCTGCAAACTATCTTGAAGAGATGGTGGCTAAAGCTAAGGCTACTAAAGAGCGATATTTTGGTAAAAACATCTATCTTTTTACACCTCAATATATAGCCAATCACTGTGATAATAACTGCGTTTATTGTGGATTTAATGTTAATAATGATATAAAAAGAGCTCAACTTGATGAAGATGATATAATCAAAGAGTTAGAAAACATAGCCAAAACTGGACTAAAAGAGATCTTAATCCTAACAGGAGAGTCTCAAACCAAAACCCCACTAAGCTACATAGCAAAAGCTTGCGAGCTTGCTAAGAGATATTTTGATATAGTTGGAGTTGAAATTTATCCACTAAATAGCGATGAATATGCTATTTTGCACGCTAGTGGCGTGGATTTTGTTACTGTATTTCAAGAGACATATAACCCTATAAAATATGGCAAAATTCACCTAGGCGGCAATAAGCGTGTGTTTCCATATAGATTTAACGCTCAAGAAAGAGCCTTAATGGGTGGAATGCGTGGAGTAGCTTTTGGAGCGCTTCTTGGGATTGATGATTGGAGATGCGATGCGATGTGCACCGCGTTACACGCTAGCTTAATTCAAGCTAAATATCCTCACGCCGAGATCTCTATATCAGTTCCACGCCTTAGACCAATCATTAATAACAATCGCATAAATCCACGCGATGTAACTGAGCGCGCACTACTTCAAGTAATAGCTGCTTATAGGCTATTTTTACCATATGCAAATATTACGCTAAGTAGTCGTGAAAGCGAGTATTTTAGAGATAATGTAATAGCTTTAGGAGTTACTAAAGTCTCAGCCGGAGTAAGCGTAGGAATCGGTGAGCATGGTGGTAAAGATGATGAAAATAAGGGTGATGGGCAGTTTGAAATTAGCGATAGCAGAGATGTAGAACAGATGAAAAACGCTATTAAAAATGCTGGTTTAACACCAGTAATGAGCGATTATATATACACAGGAGTAGCAAGATGAATGATCCAGTTTTAGGTGGTAGTCAATGCCCTTTTAGCGCAATGATAGCTAAAATTAAAGCAATTTTTAGAAAAATATTTAAACAAGGCTAAATATTTTAGCTTAAACTTTTAACCAATCATTACTAGCTAATCTATTAGCTAGTAATATTTTGAATAATATCAAGATTGATTTAAATTTTGATAATCTATTAAAATTTATTACAACTTATAAAATATCGTTTATTATAAACTTCTACCAAAACTTTGGAACACCATTTGCTTAGGGCTTTTATAACTTAATAATATTTCTATAAAAGGACTTATAATGGGTTTTAGAATAAATACAAACGTAGCGGCTCTAAATTCACACGCAAACGCAATTGTAAATGATAGAGCGCTTA
>JAFVMP010000069.1 GCA_017506845.1 Campylobacter sp. | reverse complement strand
GGTTGAATTTGCTACTGCAATTAGTGGCGGTAAGCTTGGCGGAGCCATTATTATGCTTACTATTGGGCTTATTGTAACTATGGGAATTGGTACTAGCTTTGGCACTATTCCTATTATTGCAGCGTTTTATGTTCCACTTTGTATTTCATTAGAGTTTAGCCATGCTGCTACCATATTGCTTATAGGTATTGCTGCTGCCTTAGGAGATGCAGGAAGTCCAGCTAGTGATAGCACTCTTGGGCCTACATCTGGACTAAATGCTGATGGTCAGCATAATCATATATATGATACTTGTGTGCCGACATTTGTATTTTTTAATATTCCGCTATTAATTTGCGGAGTAGTATTTGCGATGTTTTTGTAAATTATTTAAAAAAAGTAAGTAGTATGCGACGCAACTATGCTAAGCATACTATGAAAATAAAAGTATAGATATTTAACAGCAGCAAAATAATCTCTTGTATTAAGTGTTAGCTGCAAGAGATTATTGGTAACTGATAAATGTATAAAACTATGGTTAAAACTTAAGCAATAATAATAAAATACTGATAAAATTTAAGTTAGCAGATACTAGCATAAGGTAACAAGCAGTTTAACTATGCTACCTTATGAACGCTTGATTTTAATAACTACCTTGCAGGTCATACAAGAGAATTTTTTGCCCTCGACAATTTTCTCATGAATATGAGGTGGAACAAGATGAATTTTATGAGGACAACCGCAGGTATATTTATATTGTTTTGGTTGTTCTTCGATTAGCTCATCTTCTGCGTGTTCTAGGTTTGCTTGACGCCACTTTTCTATTTTGGCATCCTCTTTTAAAATATGCTCTACTAGCCACTTTTCAGCAATTAATAAAAGATTTTCTTTTAAATCATTTACATTTTTAGCAGTTTTGATTAGACCTGCCATACTAGCAATTATGTCTTTATGAATCATAGTGTGTTCGTGCAAGTGCGGGTAGCCAATTAGTTCCATATATTCTTGTTCATCTTTGAAGTGTTCTTTCATATATTCAAAAAACTCAGCCACGATACCGCGAATCTCTTCACGAGATACATTTTTATTAGCGTAAATAAAGGATTTTTTGGCTAGATCAAATAGCTTTTGATGTTGTAAGTCTATATCTGAATTGCCAATGCTATATTTATCGTCCCAGCTAGGTACCATTTCAAAACTCTCTATGAAAAAATATAAATTTCTCTATTATATTAAATTTTATAATAATTTTAGCTGAAAATTGATTTTAAAAAAGCAAAACTTACCAATAAATTTTATAAATTTAGTATAATATTGCCAAATGTTATCTCATTGTCACAAATGCTAACTTTAAATTCATCTTTAAAGTCGACAATCCTAGCAAGTGGGTGGCTGCTAAATTTATTAGCTATAAATCCATGTCTTAGAGTTAAAATCCTACTACTTAGCAACTCATCGTCAATTATTTTAGCGTCGATTATGCCAAAATTTGCACTATCGACGCTATATATAAATCCATCACTATCGGCTATCTCATCACATTCTAGCTCAAAATTTACATATACAAACTCATCTAAAGACCCAAATCCATACTTAAGATTAGTCAAATTTGCATAATCTAAAATTTTGGCTAAATCGCCAATATAGTATTTACCAGCTTTAAATTTAGCATTTATCATACAGGGATTACTCTAATATTTGGACTTAGGCTCTCTTGCAAGATATTTTCAATCGCATATAGCGTTCCAGTTGATCCACTAGCACATCCACTACAAGCACCTAGATATCTAATATATATATCTATTCTGCTTTCTTCAGATTTGATATCTAATATCTCCATATTTCCGCCATCCATCTCTAGCATTGGTCTTACATGCTCATCGATAATAGCCTCTACTGCTTTTAGCTGTTTTACTACTGTTAGCTCCTCAAAGCTTAGATCGCTATCTACGCCACTTCCACTTATTTTAGCATCAGCTATAGCTTTCATTCTTTCAGCTTCCATTTCAGATCTTACTTCGGCTAAAATATCTACTAGATAGTACTCTCTTTTTTCATGGCCACCAGGCTTAATGCAAGATTTACAAAATGCTCCAGCTTTTGTGTATTGAGTAATTTCTTCTACTGTTGTAAGATCATTTAATCTTATCACCTCTTTTACTGTACCAAGGCTAACTCTAGCACACTCACATACTATAATCTCATCTTCAAAGTGGTCTGGATCAACGCCTTTATAGCTTGCAGCTGCAGCTTTGATAACATCATATGCCATTACTGAGCAGTGCATCTTTTGTGGTGGAACTGCTGGAATATCTGGATCATCACGCATAGCTTTTTCTACATCTATATTTGTGATTTTAACTGCTTGATCTACTGTTTTGCCTTTGCATAGTTCTGCCATATAGTCGCTACTTGCAATTGCCGTACCGCAACCAAAGCTTTTAAATTTAGAATCTTTAATAATATCAGTAGCCTCATCAACAGCCCAATATAGTCTAACCGCATCACCACAGCTCTCAGCGCCATGATCTGCAATTATTAGCTTACAGCCTAGAGCTTTAGCATCTTCTTCTGTAATTTCACCCATATTTTTTGGTGCGTTCATCGCATTTTGAACCTTTTGAGAGTACTCTTCCCATATATTTCCGCTTATTAAATTACCTTTTGCCATATTATTATTTCCTTTATAGTCCTGATTTATGCCATTCTGGGGCGTATGCGTAGCTACTTGATATACTTCTTAGTCTTTGGACAGCATGTTTAATTTTTTCTATTGTATAGTCTATCTCTTCTTCAGTGTTAAAGCGAGAGAGCGATAGTCTAAGCGCAGTATGTGCTAGTTCGCTATCAGCACCGATGGCTTCCATTATAGGATTACTTTCTAAATCCTCACTCGCACAGGCTGAGCCAGTACTTGCTGCTATACCAGCTTGGTTTAAATCCCATAGCATAGCCTCACCCTCTACGCCTTTAATACTTGCTAGGATTGTATTTGGCACACGATTGGCTCTATCACCTACTACTGTAACATCTGGTAGTGATAATAGTGCATCTTCTAGCTTATTTCTTAATCTTCCTACATGGCTTTGTTCAAAGGCTAGGAATTTATTTGCATTTTCTAATGCTTGACCCATTGCTACTATACCAGCAACATTTAATGTACCACTTCTGCGTCCGCCCATATGTTCGCCACCATGAAGAAGGCTAGTAAGTGGCATTGAGTTTTTGATATATAGTGCGCCTACGCCTTTTGGTGCGTGGAATTTATGTCCTGAAAAGCTTAAAAAATCAACATTTGCATCTTGTACATCTACGGGAATTTTGCCTACTGCTTGAACTGCATCGGTGTGAAAAAGTGCGCCAAATTCATGTGCTACGCTAGATAGTTCTTTGATTGGAAAGATCATACCAGTTTCGTTATTTGCCCACATTACGCTTACAAGCGCAACATCATCACTCATTACATTGCGTAAATCATCTGCAGTGATAACCCCTTGATTATTTACATCTACTTTAGTAATCTCCACACCAAGAGATTCTAAAAATGCACAGGTAGCACCGATAGCTGGATGTTCTACTGTGGTTGTAACTATACGCTTTTTATCGCCTTTTAATATTTTATCAAAATATATACCTTTTAATACCCAGTTATTGCTCTCAGTGGCACATCCAGTTATTACTATATCATCATTATCAGCTGCATTTATACCAGTATAGAGCTGATCTAGCGCTTTGCGAAGTGCTGGATGTGTTTGGCTTCCGTAGCTGTGAAGTGAATTTGGATTGCCAAATTTCTCACCAAGGAATGGAAGCATCAACTCTAAAGCCTCAGGGTCAATCATCGTTGTTGCGTTGTTGTCTAAATAAACTTTCAAAACTATCCTTCCTCTTCCTAAAATAATTAGGATAAACTTTATCTTTTTACCGTGGAATAATATACTATTTTACATAAATTTTGTATAAAAATTAAGTAAATATTCTATAAATTTGGATTATATTTGAATAAAAATTGAATTTGGATATAAATTTTTTAAGTTTTTAATTGAATATTTTATTATTAATTACTCTAAGTATTTTTTGTTATTTAAATATAATTGCTATAATTATATAAATTATTTAATAAAGGAGAACTAATATGTGGGGTGTATTAGTATTTGCACCAATAATAGGTATTTTGGGCTTTATCATATCAAGTATGATTGCATATAATATCTTTTTTTATCAATTTTATAAGTATTTACGAGAAGTAAAAGATAATGATGGAAAAGTAGCAAGAAGAATAAGAAAAATTATAGAAATTGTATATTATATGGTTGTATATGCTATGTTTTGTCTTATTATTGCATTGGGTTTTAGGATTTGGGGTATATTTTTTTAAAATTATGATTATTATACAAATTATTTAAAGGGGAATTGATATGGCATTATTTTCACACGAAGATAAACGAGCAATATATGGATTATCTGAGATGGTTACAGAACAGAGAAAAGATTTTTTTGAAATATTTGGCAAAATTAAAAAATTTTGGATTATTTCTCCAATTGCAATAACAATATTGTTGTCTTTTGTTTTTGGTGAGATTGTATTAATTATTCATCTCGGTGTGCTTGTATATTTTGGTGTTCCTATATTATTTATTTTAAAGTTTATGTTATATTATAAAATAGCTAAAATTCAAAAACAAGATAAGTATGATAATGATGAACTTTTATGGTATAAGTTTCTTAATCAGTTAGTATCTTTTTTCTTATGGTTTATACTTTTTGTATTTATATCTGGTCTGTTTATTGCATTAGCTGGAGTTACAATATTCTAAACTACCCACGCTTAAATGCGTGGGGAGTGTATTATAAACTTATATAAAACTTTGTAGTGCCTATGTTGTTTATTCCACTATTTGTTCTTCTTTCACTTTGGATATTTAATAAGTTTGGTATTCCTGATAAAGTAAAACAATGGTTTAGAGATGACCTTGGGCTTGAAGACGAAATTGTTGATTTTATTTATGAATACGCAATAAAGGTATATTTTAGTAAGAAGCGAAAATGAAAGAGTATATATCTGGCTGGGAAGCTTTGAATATCCCAAATGAAAAAGGCTTGGTGGCAGATTGGCATCCACTTTGCTTTTTAAGCAATAAAGATGATATAAAAAAATATAAATATAATGAAATTCTAGGAAATAAAGGTATAAAAAAACGCTTCATACCTATGCTTAATAGAGATGAATATGTAGCTAGTTTCGCAAGGGCTATTGCTGATTTGGTCTATATGAAAAAATTCACTGGCTTGAAAAACTGCGTTAGAGACTACTTGGATGATGAAGATGAAAAAGAGCTTTTTGGCTATTTAAAGTCTATAAATTTTAATAAAGAAGTCGATGATTTTATGAAATATGAGCTTACAAAGCTTTATTTTGCTGACAAAGAATAATAATGCTAGAAGAGTATCAACAAGAAAGAATAGATTTCATTAAAAATATACTTCCATATTTTGGAGATAAATTTATTCTAAAAGGCGGAACGGCTTTAAGCTTGTATTATGGCTTAAATAGATATTCTGAGGATTTGTATTTTGATTGTTTGACTAGCAATATGAATTGTATTAATAGGCTAAAACAATGTAAAGACTTTAATAAGTGGAACATTAGTATCAAAAAAGATACTGATATGGTTTTTATATTTATGATTGATTATGGCTCTGTTTCGCATTTAGAAAAATATCCTTTAAAAATTGAAATTAGTAGTAGAAATAAATCACTATTAAATTCAAATAGATTAAAATATAATAAATTTGATAATGTAAATGTGTATTGTATAGAAGATCTTATAGAGATGAAAGCAAATGCGTTTAGTGGTAGAGACAAGATTAGAGATTTTTTTGATTTAGGATATTTGTTAAAAGAATATCCGCATTATTTTAAAGAAAATACTCTTTTTAGCATAAGAGAAAAGATTGTTTATTCTGGAGAAGATGAGTTAAATTTACTACTAAAAGATGAGATATTAAATCATAAGCTAATAAGCAAATATAAGATTAATATAGCAGATGGATACGCACAAGATATTTTAAATCAAATCGAAACTTTGATGATACCTAATAGCTCTAATAAGAAAAGAAATATGCACAGATAATGCTAAATTTAAGATAAATTAGAAGAATTATATTGATATAATTTTGTTATGGGGATATGCCATAGGGTTGGCTCCCCTACGGCAAATTCTGTCTCCATAGAAAGGAGAAAGAATAAAATGCTAAAATTTGTATTTACGATAATTTTACACAAAACTTCTTTTTTCTAAGTTACTAACCATATGATTACTCAAAAATAGTAATCTAATTGCTATTTATCCTTAGTGTTATCTCGCAAATAATATAAGCCAATTTAAAAGATTAAAATGTTCTAAGAAAGTTATATTAGTTTATCAATATGATGAGTATTAGAGCCTTATTTGGCTCTAAGGTTATTTAGCGTCCCAGGCTAAGACTGTATTGCCAAAAGCATCACTTAAAACATCACCCATACCCATGATATTATACCCAGCATCTACATAATGCACTTCGCCAGTTACACCACTTGCAAGGTCGCTTAGTAAATACATACCGCTTTTGCCTACATCTTCTATGGTTACATTGCGTTTAAGTGGAGCGTTGCACTCATTCCAGTGTAAAATCATCTTAAAATCACCAATTCCACTAGCTGCTAGAGTTTTAATAGGTCCAGCACTGATAGCATTGACACGGATATCTTTTTGGCCAAGGTCATGAGCTAAGTAGCGCACAGAACTCTCAAGAGCTGCTTTTGCTACGCCCATTACATTATAATGTGGGACAAATTTAGCCCCGCCAAGATAG
>JAFVMP010000068.1 GCA_017506845.1 Campylobacter sp. | reverse complement strand
CAGCAGGACCAAATCCAGCACCAGGGCTAACGGCTACGCAAGCTTTAGTTAAGAGCTGTTTAGCAAATTCTTTACTTCCTATATTTCCTACTTGAGGTGGTAATTTTGCCCAAGCAAACATACTAGCTCTAGGTTTTGCAATATCCCAACCAGCAGCACTAAAGGCTTCAATTAAAGTATCTCTTCTTTTTTCATATGTTTGTCTAATCTGTTCAACACAATCTTGATCGCTATCAAGTGCAATAGTTGCAGCTACTTGAATTGGCGTAAACATTCCATAATCAAACCACGATTTTATCTTTTTAAGTGCTGAAACTAGCTTTTTATTTCCACATATAAAGCCAACACGCCAACCAGCCATATTGTATGATTTTGATAAGGTATAACACTCTACAGCTACATCTTTTGCACCATCTACTTCAAAAATACTTGGAGTTTTATACCCATCAAATGTAAGCTCAGCATAAGCAATATCGCTAATAATGTAAAATCTCTCACGCTTAGCCATATCTACAAGCCTTTCATAAAAGCTTTTTTGGCAAGTTACAGTAGTTGGGTTATGAGGAAAATTTACTACAACATATTTTGGCTTTGGAATACTCTCTTCTATAGCATGTTCTAAATTTTCAAAAAATTTATTCTCATCTACTTCAAAATTTGCATTATAAATAAGCGGCATTTTAGTAACATTTCCACCTGCTATAATAAAAGCTTGAGTATGAATCGGATAGGCTGGGTCTGGTACAATAGCTACATCGCCAGGATTGATAATAGCCTGAACTAAATGCACAAATCCCTCTTTGCTACCCATGGTTGCGACTGCTTCGGTTTCTGGATCTAGTATTACGCCATATTTTCTTTTATACCAGTTACATATCGCAACACGAAGTTTATAAATACCCTGACTAACACTATAACCATGAGTTTTATCCTTCATAGCGCTCTCGCATAATTTATCTATAATATGCTGCGGTGTTCTACCATCTGGATTTCCCATCGAAAAATCTATAATATCAGCCCCATCTCTACGTGCTGCCATCTTAATCGCATTGACCTCGGCAAATGCGTAGTTTGGCAATCTCTCAATAGTGTTAAATCTAATCTCATCAAACATAAACAACTCCTTAATTTGATTTTATATATATTTTTAATCCACGCTTAATATTCTCTAAGCTAAATGCGTCATCTATAAGCATATAGTATGAATTTGGTGGAAATTTGATATATATTTCTTTTTCTGGTTTATCTGATTTAATCTGCGTAATCAAATTTAGATCCCTATCAAGTACCTTTATAACGCAAATCCAACTATCAGAAGCGTAGCTTTTTATTAAAGCCTCGCTTTTGCCACTAATATTTAAAAAATATGGCTCTAATGGCTTTGCAAGGTCAAATTCGCTATCACTAATATATTGATGCGTAGATAATACAGCTTTGCTAGCATCAATACTATAAGTAAAACTAAACTCACCATCACGATTAATATCTTTTATATAAATTTGATTCTTGCCAAGCTCTCTATAAATCGCACCTGGATCTAGCAAAAAGCGTGAATTCATAGATATTTGCCAAACTATTCCTTGAGTATCGGTCTTTAATGACTTACTCAAAAAATATGAATAACCAAGATTTTTAAGAGCTTCAGATACGCTCTTAAACATCAAAATATCAGAACTTGGACTATAAAAGGCAATTTCTAAATTCACCGGCAAAGAAAAACTAAGATTTAAGAGCGAATTTACTCTTAAAGTATTTGTAATTTTAGCGTAATTTGGATTACCCCTACTATCAATAAAATCAGACTCTATAGCAAATATCTGCTCGATTTTATCTCTATTTTTAGCGTAACTTTGCTCTGAAATTATACTTTTGATATTGCTATGTAAATCAAATCCAAAACAACTAAAAGCAAAAACGCAAAATAGAAATGCTACTCTTACCATTGAGAACCTTTGTTTAGTTTCACAAATTCGCCATACTCCAACTCTCTAATTGTGCCATTTTGAATTACAAATCTTAATGGCTTTTGAACACTAAATTTCTTTTGATCCCCATCAATCTCTAAAATTAGCTCGCCGTGGCCTGTTTGAATTAGTTGATCAGTACTTAAATTTAGGTCGATAGGATTTTTAGTTGTATGAAATCTTTTATTTTTACCATCAATATCTTTAATACCAATCCATACATTTTTAGTTGGAATAATTTTAGCAATTTCATTGGTTGGTGCTGTAAGCTGTGGTACTTCTACTTTTGTAGTTTCTATATTTAGAGTTTGAGTTTTTAGTTCTGTAGTCGCATTGGCCTCTATAGAAGTTGAATTTGAGTCGATTTGAGTTTGATTAGATTCAGTAGTGATATTTTCATCTTTTTGAACCACTTTTTCTATTGTTTGACTAATTGCTTCTAAATTCTCTTTAGCTGATTCTACTACGGCATTTGCTGAGTAGGTTACGCTTTGATTTTTATCAAAACTTGGTAACTCTATATTATCTAAAATATTTGTAAATTTAACTACCCAAACTAGTGCTACTATGATTAATACTACAACCAAAATCACTGTTAAAGCCATACTATTATCGGTTTTTGGCGTATATGCTGGAAGTTTTGGCGCTACTGTAAAACCTGTATTATCATCACCATTATGTTCTTTACAATACTCATTATACTCATCAATCCAGCCTTGTAAATCCATATCGTATTCACGGCTTAAAATCTTAGCAAAACCAGAAGCATTTAATTTGCGAAGTTTTTCGAAATTTTTTTCACACATATATCTTAGATACTCAGTTTCGATATGAGTGTGCTTAGTTACCTCTTTTAAATCCATTTCTAAAAGTTTTTCTATACCATTAGCCATTTATAATCCTATCAAATAATATTCCAAACGCCACACTGACATTTAAGCTATCCCAGTCCTTGCGCATATTTATGCCTAGACTCTCATCGCATTTTTGTAATACCTTATTTGGTATTCCCTCGCCCTCACTACCCATAATTAAAGCAGTTTTAGGCTCAAATTCAAATTCTTTAGTACTCTTGCCTCCAGCATTTGCTGCATAAATTTTAAATCCAACTTGCTTAAGCTCATTTATAAAGCTTAACCCATCAGTACATAAAGCAATTGGTAGTTCATACGCTGCACCGCTACTAGCACGCACAACTCCTTGCATTGCTAGATTCTCATTTTTACCTACTATAACTATACCGCCAGCACCCAATGCATAAGCAGTCCTTACTATAGCACCAATATTTCCCACATCACTAAGACCATATAAAATCACTAAATAATCAGACTTTTTAATCTCATTTAAAGTAGCAAACTCATAATCTTTTACCTTTGCTAAAAAGCCTTGGTGATTGCCACCACGCGCAAGTGCTTGGGCTTTTTGATTATCGACTTTTTGTATTTTTAGGCCGACTTTTGCTATTTGGTTAAATATATCTTTTTGAACCTCTTTTGCTAGATATATCTCTTCGAGCTTGTCTTTATGATGTTTTAACAAATGTAAAAATAGCTGTTTTCCATAGATAATCATAGTGCTTATAGTATCTAAAAGCCCTTAAATTTTAGCTTATTTTTAGTAATAAAAATCAAATTTAGTAAATTTTAAATATTTAATTTTAAATTGAATCTTTGCTTGTTAGTTGAGCATATATATCTTTTACACTTTTGCCAGTGAGTTTAGATAGCAATTTGGCTTTTTGCTTTGGTGGAATGTCTAATTCATTTATATCAGCTACGCTTATAGTATTTTGGCTGCTATTTTTTGAACCATCAATTACTATACACCATTCACCTTTTAAATTTGCACCCTTAAGCATAGCAACTAGATTTTTTGCGTTATCTTTAAATTTAGCTTCAAATTTTTTTGTAGCCTCTTTAATAGCAAAAATCTCTCGTTTAGGCTCTAGCTTTGCAATAGCTTCAACTAGCTGCAAGACTCTCTTTGGTGATTCATATATCACTACTGGATAGGCCGAATTTAATGCATTTTGCACCGCTAACTCTCTATCTCTACCAGTATTTGGCAAAAACCCTAAAAAGCTAAATTCTTTTTTGACTATCCCGCTTGCCGCTACAGCTAATAAGGCGGCATTTGCTCCACTTAATACCTCGTAATTTATTCCATTTTTTTGCGCAAATTCAACCAAAGAAACACCTGGGTCGCTAATACATGGCATTCCTGCATCGCTTACATATACTACAATATTTTCTACTAGCTTTCTAGCTTCAAATTTAGCAAAAAACTCATTTTCGTTATGAGTATGAAGAGAGTAAAACTCAGATGGATTTATATTTAGATTATATTTTGTGTTTAGAAGATTTATAAGGGATTTAGTTACTCTACTATCTTCACAGATTATGATATCACAAAGGTTCAAGATGTCCAGGCATCTCTTTGAGATATCATCTAAATTGCCAATTGGCGTAGGAAGAAAGTAGAGCAAAAGATTATTTCATTCCGTATTTTTTCTTGAATTTATCTACACGACCAGCGCTATCTACTATTTTTTCGCTACCTGTAAAGAATGGGTGGCAAGCATTGCAGATATCGACTTTGATTTCTGGCTTGTTTGACTTGCTAATAAATGTATTACCGCAAGCGCAGCTAACTGTGCATTCAACATACTCTGGATGTATATCTTTTTTCATTGCTTTTCCTTATTTTGAGTTTAAAAGTTGAGATTCTATCTAAATTTGGCTTAAATTTCCTTGATTAATCTAGTCTCATCTGGAGCCATCTCTATTATCTCCCATGGTAAGCCCTGTTTATTTAGCTCATCCATAAATGGTTTAGCGTCAAATTCTTCCATATTAAATACGCCATTTCCACTCCAAATACCCTTAGCAACCATCATAGAACCTATCATTGCTGGAACACCTGTAGTATAGCTTACAGCACCTACGCCAGTTTCTTTATAGCACTCTTCATGGTCGCATACATTATATATATAGACTTTTCTTGGTTTGCCATCTTTTGTTCCAGTAATTACGCAGCCTATATTTGTTTTGCCTTTAGTTCTAGCACCTAGGCTTGCAGGATCTGGTAAAAGAGTCTTTAAAAATTGAATTGGCACAATTTTTACTCCATTATGCTCAACCTCATCAATCCTTAGCATACCTACATTTTCCAAACACTTCATATGTGTTAAATAGCTTTGACCAAATGTCATAAAGAAACGAATTTGCTTTAATGTAGGGATATTTTTTACTAAGCTTTCAAGCTCTTCGTGATATAACAAATAGCTATCTTTTGGTCCAATTTTTGGATAATCCCAGCTAAAACCTATCTCCATCGGCTCAGTCTCTATCCACTCACCATTTTTATAGTATCTACCCTTTGCACTCACCTCTCTTAAATTTATCTCTGGGTTGAAATTAGTAGCAAATGCATAGCCATGATCTCCAGCATTACAATCTAAAATATCAATATATTCAATCTCATCAAATAGATACTGCTTAGCATAAGCACAATATACATTAGTAACACCTGGGTCAAACCCACTACCAAGAAGCGCCATGGTATTAGCAGCTTTAAATTCGCCATCTTTAGCCCATTGAAGCTTATACTCAAATTTAGCTGTATCTGGGTGTTCATAGTTTGCTGTATCTATATATGGAATTTTAGTTTGTGAGCATGCATCCATAAGAGTTAAATCCTGATATGGAAGTGCAACATTTAGTAATAAATCAGCCTTAATATTTTTAATAAGCTCTACAACAGCAGCTGTATCATCGGCATCTACTACGGCTGTATCGATATCTACGCCTACATTTTCTTTAATAAATTTAGCAATCTTATCGCATTTGCTTTTAGTGCGACTTGCTAGAGTGATTTTGGTAAAGACTTGCGAATTCATCGCACATTTTACTGT
>JAFVMP010000067.1 GCA_017506845.1 Campylobacter sp. | reverse complement strand
TTACTGGAGAGAGCTTGCCGGTGTTGATTGGTCCTGGTAAGAAGATCATAAGCGGGGCTATGTGTATAGATGGTAGTGTAGAGTATGAAGCAAAGGAACTTTTTAAAGGCTCAGTGCTTAGTAAGATTATTGATCTTTTAAATAAAGCAAGCTTTAAAAAACCAAAAATAGAGCTTTTAGCCAATCAAATTTCAGCTAAGTTCTCTTTAGCGATTTTGCTTTTAGGGCTTGGGACATTTGGGATGTGGCTATTTAATTCTGGAGAGATTAGCACAGCAATTATAGTAGCTGTAAGTGTGATTATCATCGCTTGTCCATGTGCTTTAAGCCTTGCTACACCGGTTGCTACTCTAATAGCTTTAGGTAGTGCAATGCGTGGTGGGATAATCTTTAAAGAGGCTAAGGTAATTGAGAGTTTAGCAAAGTGTAACTGCGTTGTGTTTGATAAGACTGGTACTTTATCAAAATCAAAACTAAGTGTAATTAAAGCAATAAAACTAAAAGAGTATAATTCATCTTTATTATACTCTTTAGCTCTTGCTTCTACTCACCCAGTAAGTGTGGCTATTAGGGATTTTAGTATTGATAAACAGCTAAATTTGAGCGATATAACAAGCTATAGCGGCCTAGGAATGAGTGCAAAATATGGCGATTTAACTATTTATGGTGGTAGTTCGCGATTTATGAATAAGCTAGGATTTGGAGAGTTTGAAGATAATGGGCTTAATTATTATTTTGCTATAGATGGCGAGGTTGTGGCTAAATTTGAGCTTGAAGATGAGCTAAGAGATGAGTCTATAAGCGTGATAAAATCTCTTAAAAATAATGGATATAAAGTTGTAATGCTAACTGGAGATAATGAAATTACCGCTAGCAAGATAGCTAAAAGATTAGGAATTAGCGAGTTTTATGCTAGTAAAGATCCATTGCAAAAATCACAAATTATTAAGGAATTAAACGCAAAAACTCCAGTAGTTATGGTAGGTGATGGAATCAATGATGTAGTTGCGCTAAGTATAGCAAGCGTTGGAATTTGTATGGGAAGTGGAGCGCAAATTAGCGTTGAAAGAAGCGATGTAGTACTGCTAGATGATAATTTAAATTCGCTTTTAAAGGCTTTAAATCTATCAAGATTAACATTTAAAACCATTAAGCAAAATTTAGGTTTTACTTTGATATATAATGCCCTTACTATTCCACTAGCTATGGCTGGGTTTATTATCCCGCTATTTGCGGCAATATCGATGTCGCTTAGCTCTATTATAGTGGTATTAAACTCTACAAAAATCAAATTAAAAGGATAAAAATGAGTGGTGTAATAGCTATAATGCTTGGAATATCTACTTTACTTGGTGCTGCTGCGCTTTTTGGACTTTTGTGGGGAGTAAAAACTAGGCAGTTTGATGATTATTCAAAGTTTTTAGATGGTACTAAATTTGATAGCGAAGATGCGCTAAATGATGCTATAAATTTAGAAAATCGTAAAAAGGATCTAATGAAAAAGCGTGATAAAGATATGGGTTATAGGCCGCCAGATTAATTTTTGAGTTTAAGCAAAGCGGCAATATAAGACAATACTATTTTTATATGTGCTATGAAAGCATAGTTATAATTTTTATATTACTACACTTTCATACTTAGTGATAATTTTTATTTCCCTTTAGGATAAAGCGATGCGTGATATAGGCAAAATCCTACTAGTGCTACACCGCTTACAATATGTACAGCTTTAGCGGTTTTATTTTTCATAAATAGTGCCGTACTAGCGGTTAAAAGCAGGCTACTACTCATACCAATCTTTGCTATTTCTCTTTTAGTCTCTAGGCTAATTTTTGGTTTTTTAAGCTCTTTTACTGCGTTCATTTCTTTTCCTATTTTTGATTTTTTTATATGCTCTTAGATTGGTTTGTACGCTTAAAATTAAACTACCGATCACTCCTATGGCTACTAAAACAGGCATTATTTATCCTTTTTGATACGAATTCGCCTAAGTGCGTTAAGCAATAAAGCTATTGTTGTACCGTTATGCGCTATGGCAGTTTGGATTGGCGAGAGTCTACCTAAGCTGGCTAGAATAAGGATTAACGAATTTACGCCCACTGTGACTTTAAAGCTATTATTAACCTTTGATAGACAAGATATAGCTAGCTCTCTAGCGTCTGCTACAGCCTCAATATCATCGCGTAGTAATACTACATCTGCGCTAGCTTTGGCTATGTCAGCACCTTTGTGCATACCTATGCCTATATCGGCTCGCACTAGTGCTGGAGCATCATTTATCCCGTCACCTACAAATGCAACTTTTTGACCATGTTTGGCTGCTTTTAGCATAATCTCATCTAGAATTTTGGCCTTATCAGTTGGTAATAACTCTGCGTAATAGTTTTCAATGCCAAGCTCTTTAGCAATGGCTTTTGCCTTACTTTTACTATCTCCAGTAAGCATTATAAACTCTTTTACACCACTTTTTTTAAGTCTTTTTAGAGCCTCTTTGGAATTTGGTCTAATAGTATCTTTAAGCAGTATAACGCCTAAAAGCTTGCCATCAAATCCGATAAATAAAGGAGTATCTCCATTTTTTTATATTTCATCTATCTCTTCAGAGTGCTCTTTAAAGCTTATAC
>JAFVMP010000066.1 GCA_017506845.1 Campylobacter sp. | reverse complement strand
CTGCTGGTGTTTTGAATATGAAAGAAGATATCCATGCTATTCAAGGAATGATGATTGAAGTTAGTCATCCTGAGGCATGTATTGGCTGTAGGGATTGTGAGCTTCACTGTCCTGATTTTGCTATTTATGTAGCTGAAAAAGGGTTTAAATTTGCAAAACTTAGCCCTGAAGCAAAAGAGAGAGCAGCCGCAATTAAGGCAAATCATTTTAGGAAAGTCAATTAAGGATATTAAATGAGAGAATTAATAACAACAGGAAATGCTTTGGCAGCAAAAGCAGCTATTGAGTGTGGCTGTAATTTTTTTGGTGGTTATCCTATTACACCATCAAGTGAAATAGCGCATGAATTAAGCGTAATGCTACCAAAAAATGGTGGAAATTTTATACAAATGGAAGATGAGATTGCTGGTATTTCAGTAGCTCTTGGTGCTAGTATGAGCGGGGCAAAAGCTATGACTGCAAGTTCTGGACCTGGTATATCGCTAAAGGCTGAACAGATTGGTCTTGGATTTATTGCTGAGATTCCACTAGTTATTGCAAATGTAATGCGTGGTGGCCCATCTACTGGTCTACCAACTCGTGTAGCTCAAGGCGATGTATTACAAGCTAAAAGCCCAAGTCATGGTGATTTTTGTTCTATCGCAGTGGCTCCAGGAAATTTAGATGAAATTTATACTGAAACTGTAAGAGCATTTAATCTAGCAAATAGATTTAGCACACCAGTATTTCTACTACTTGATGAGACTATTGGTCATATGCAAGGTAAAGCAGTTATTCCAGAAGTAAGCGATTTAGTTATTGAACCAAGACGCGAGTTTACTGGAGATCCAGCTGAGTATAATCCATATGAAGCTAAAGAGGATGAACCAGCAACTCTAAATCCATTCTTTAAAGGCTATCGCTATCATATTACTGGTCTTCATCATGGTCCTACAGGTTTCCCAACTGAAGATGGTAAGATTGTAGATTATAATATTAAAAGACTATTTAATAAAATTCATGCTCACTTAGATGAAGTTATTAAATTTGAAGAGTATAAACTAGAAGATGCTGATGTATGTATAATCTGTTATGGCAGTGTAAGCCTAGCAGCTAAAGAAGCAGTTGATAAATTAAGATCTGAAGGAATTAAAGCTGGTATATTTAGACCTATTACATTATGGCCAAGTCCAGAGGCAAAAATCAAAGAAATTTGTGCTAAATTTAAAAATATTCTAGTAACTGAGCTAAATATGGGTCAATATCTAGGCGAGATACAAAGATGCTCTTTAAGAGATGATTTTAAAACACTATTAAAAGCAAACGGCAGACCAATTAGCCCAAGCGAAATTATTAGTAAAGTCAAGGAGTTTTAATTATGGCTTTTAATTATGATAATTATTTAAGAACAAGTAAAATGCCAACACTTTGGTGCTGGGGTTGCGGTGATGGTGTCATCTTAAAAAGTGTTATCCGTGCTATCGATGCAATGGGCTGGAATATGGATGATGTTTGTGTAGTAAGTGGTATTGGATGTAGCGGACGCTTCTCAAGCTATGTAAATTGCAATACAGTACATACAACTCACGGCCGTGCAATTGCATATGCTACAGGTATTAAGCTGGCAAATCCAGAAAAACATGTAATTGTAGTAACTGGTGATGGCGATGGCTTAGCAATCGGTGGTAATCATACAATTCATGGTTGTCGTAGAAATATAGATATTAATCATATTTTAATTAATAACTTTATCTATGGTCTTACAAACTCACAAACAAGTCCTACAACTCCGCAAGGTTTTTGGACTGTTACAGCTCAATGGGGTAATATCGATCCAAACTTTGATGCTGCTAAACTAGCAACTGCTGCTGGTGCAACATTTGTTGGTCGTGAGACTGTTATTAACCCAACTAGAATTGAAAAAATGTTAATAGAAGGCTTTAAACACGAAGGTTATAGCTTCTTTGATATATTCTCTAATTGCCATATTAATCTAGGTAGAAAAAACAAAATGGGCGAAGCTACTCAAATGGTTAAATGGATAGATGATAGAACAGTATCTAAGGCTAAATTTGACACTCTTAGCGATGAAGAGAAAAAAGGCAAATTCCCTACAGGTATATTATTTAAAGATGAAAATCGTATAGAGTATTGCAAAGCATATGCTAAAGTAAAAGAAGCAGCTCAAAATAAGACAAAAGTCAACTTTGAGGAGATAATATGAGTTTAGCAGAGTTAAGATTTGTTGGTGTTGGCGGTCAAGGTGTTATCTTAGCTGGTGAGATTCTTTCAGCAGCTAAAATTGAAGCTGGTGGATATGGCGTAAAAGCATCTACATACACATCTCAAGTACGTGGTGGACCAACTAAGGTTGATATCATTTTAAGCGATGAAGAGATTAAGTATCCATATGCAAATGAAGGTGAAATTTGCTTTATGCTTGCAACTGCTCAAAATAGCTATGATACATTTAAAGATGGCGTAAAAGATGGTGGTATCATCGTAGTTGAGCCAAATTTGGTTAAACCTAGCGAAGCAGATAAAAAACGCTGGAAAATCTATGAAATTCCAATTATATCAATTGCAAAAGATGAAGTTGGTAATGTAATTACTCAAAGCGTTGTAGCTCTTGGTGTAGCTGTAAAATTTACAGGCGTAATGGATGAAGAGATAGTAAGAACTAAGATGCTAAGCTCAGTTCCAGATAAGGTAAAAGAAGCAAACAATAAAGCTTATGATCTAGGACTTGCGTACGCTGCTAAGTGTATGCAATAACTTAATTAAACCAAAGCCAATATTTATGGCTTTGGTATCTTATTATAACAAAATAATTAAGCAAATTTTAGACTTTACTTTGATATAATTTCTGCTTTAAATTTAAATATTAAAGGAAAAAAATGGCAAAAGTTGGCGTAGTATATGGTACAAATGCTGGCGATACAAAAGTAGTTGCAGAGTATATAGCAAAGAATTTTGATAGCGAGATAATTGATGCAAAAGAACTTACACTTGATTTTTTAAATAGCTATGATAAATTAATTTTTGCAGCTTCTACTCATGGTCATGGTGATTTACAAAAAGATTTCAAAGCTAAATTGGATATTATAGCTGAGGCTGAGTTTGGCGGTAAAACTCTAGCTTTAGTAGGTGTAGGCGGACAGGTTAAACATCCTACGACATTTCTTGATGGTTTAGTGGAGTTTTTACCACATATTCGTGGTGTTAAACTTGTTGGTGCTACTGATATTGATGGATATGCGTTTAAAAATTCACTATCATTTATAAATGGCAAATTTATTGGTCTTGCAATTGATTATAAAAATGACAAAGATTGGCAAGTTAGAGCTGATAAATGGGTTGAATCTATTAAATCTGAATTTTAAATTTTATAAAGCTCAAAGTTAGTAATGGAAGCTTTTTTATTTGCAGAATATGTCGGTATAGCCTCAGCATCTTTGAGCGGATTTTTGTTTGGAATACGCAGAGGCTGTGACTGGCTAGGCGTATTTTTAGCAGCATTTTTAACTGCACTTGGTGGAGGATTGATTCGCGATATGATCGTGGGTCGCCCTGTATATTCTTTTACACATTATATTCCTGTTTGTATTGTATTGGCTGTTATGATTTTGGCGTTTTTACTTAAATTTCACCAAAAAGAAAGAAGTAATCTAGATAAAAAATTTATATTTATTATGACTGATGCAGTAGATGTAGTAAGCTTTTCTATTGTTGGAGCAATTGTTTCACTTGAGTTTGGCTTAAATATCTTTGGTGTTATTATGGTGGCGTTTTTTAATGGTGTTGGTGGCGGAATTATGCGTGATGTACTATTAAATGAGGTTCCGTGGTTTTTAAAAACTGGATTATATGGTACGATTAGTATGGGTGTTGGAGCGATTTATTATCTAATGCATCTAGCAGGACTAACTAATATTTATTGTATTTTTGTGTTATTTACATTTGGTGTTACATGGCGGCTTGTAGCATATTATAGAAATTGGAATTTGCCGCAAATTCACTATAAGGATTAATTTATGCTAATGAATAACTATTCTAGAGCCGATGTGGGCTTTGTGCGTGGAGATGGTGCTATTTTATGGGATGATGATGGTAAAGATTATATAGATTTTGCTAGCGGGATTGGAGTTTGTGCTTTAGGTCATAGCCATAAAGGTGTAGCAAAAATCATATCAAAACAGGCTAAAACCTTGCTTCATACATCAAATTTATATAATATCGCTCCACAAACTCGCTTAGCTAATAAGATTTCAAATTTGCTCGGTGGCGAGTATGAACTATTTTTTGCAAATAGTGGTGCTGAAGCAAATGAGTGTGCTATAAAACTAGCTAGAAAATTTGGTTATAAACAAGGCAAAAAGAGTGAAATCATCAGTCTTGCAAATTCATTTCATGGCAGAACTATTGCGACTTTAGCAATGACTGGACAAGATAAATTTCATCCAGATGATTTTGCCCCTTATCCTGATGGATTTAAATTCTATAATAGTATTGATGAAATTATTGAAAATTTAAATGAAAATACAGCTGCAGTTATAATTGAGTTAGTTCAAGGTGAAGGTGGTATAAATCCACTTGATAAAGAAAAAGTTCAAGAGTTAGCTAGGGTTTTAAGTGAGCGTGATATCTTATTGATTACCGATGAAGTTCAGTGCGGAGTTTATCGAACAGGAGAATTTGTTACAGCTAAAATTTATGAAATTGAGCCAGATATTATCACTTTTGCTAAAGGGCTTGGTAATGGAGTGCCAATTGGTGCATGCGCATCTAAAAAAGCGATTTTTACTCCAGGTGATCATGGTAGTACATTTGGTGGCGGATTTTTAGCAACAAGTGTAGCTGGATATGTGCTTAATGAGCTTGAAAATTTAAAAAATAGTGGAAAATTAGATAAAAAAATATCTAAATTTGAAAAAAAATTAGATAAATTGGTAAAAGAAAATAGTGATATTTTTGAAAAAAGAGTTGGCATTGGCCTTATGCAAGGTATAGTGGTAAAAGATGTTGAATTTCTAGCTAAAATAGTGGCTAAAGCACTAGAGTGTGGGCTGTTAGTTTTAAGATCTGGTAAGGATACATTAAGATTTTTACCTCCTTTAAATTTAAGTAAAAAAGAGCTAAAAGAGGGCTTTATAAGACTAAATTTAGCCATAAATAAGGCTAAAAAATGAGGCTAATCACCTATAAAAAAGATGAAAGCATAAAGCTTGGTATATTAAGTGCAAATAACCGCATAATTGATATTAGTTATGCTGGAATAAATAAAAAGGATATGAACGAATTAATCACCACACTAAGTCAAGATGAACGTCAAATTTTAGAAGACCTTAGTACAAAAACAGGCGGTGAACCATATGACAGTGTAGAGATTTTAGCACCAATATTATCACCTCTTCAAGATATTATTTGTCTTGGAATTAACTATATGGAACACGCTAAGGAGTCTTATAGGTTTAAAAAGATTGAATTTGATGGCAAAAGAGAATTTCCTGTATATTTTGGCAAACGAGCAAATTATATTTTAGGTGATGGGGCAATATTCCCAAGTCATAGCCATATTACACAAACTTTAGATTATGAGGTTGAGTTAGCG
>JAFVMP010000065.1 GCA_017506845.1 Campylobacter sp. | reverse complement strand
TTTTTGGCTGAGTTAATATTCTTATCATATCCTCAGTCGTAATTTCATTTAAAGTAGTAATAGCATGCAATCTACCAATAAGCTCAGGAATAAGTCCAAAATGCACTAAATCATCAGGCTCTACAAGACTAAGTAAATTTGTCTTCTCGCTTTTGCCTCGTTTTTCTTGGCCAAAACCTAAAACATTCTTACCTAATCTTCGCTCGATTATATCTTTTAGCCCATCAAATGCGCCACCGCACACAAATAAAATATTAGTAGTATCTATTTGAATAAATTCTTGATTTGGATGTTTTCTGCCACCTTTTGGCGGAATATTTACTACACTACCTTCAATGATTTTTAACAAGGCTTGTTGAACACCCTCGCCGCTTACATCACGAGTAATTGAACGATTCTCGCCCATTCTAGCAATCTTATCAATCTCATCTACAAAAACAATCCCTTGTTGCGCTCTAGCTACATCCCCACCAGCTGCATTTAAAAGCTTAGTTAAGATATTTTCCACATCTTCGCCTACATATCCAGCCTCGGTTAAACTTGTAGCATCGCAAATAGCAATTGGTACATCTAAAAATCTAGCCAAAGTTTGTGCCATCAAGGTCTTACCACTTCCAGTTGGGCCAATTAGCAAAATATTTGATTTTGAAATTTCAGTATCATCTTCGATACTATGTTGCTTAAATATTCTTTTATAATGATTATAAACTCCTACGCTAAAGACCTTTTTGGCTCTTTCTTGACCAATTACATAATCATCTAAAACTCCCTTTAAGATCTTTGGCGTAATATCTTTATAATCCATTGCCGGTTGGCTATTTAATCCTATTTCATCACCATGAACTGCATTATATGCTGCATCTACGCAAAATTCGCATATAAATGAGCTATCACTCTCATTAGCTAAAAGTTTTCTATCATTTGCTTCGCTCTCACCGCAAAAACTACACTTTCTAGCCATTAATCTCTCCCTTTATCAAGCGGTATTCCTCGTTTTGTATTTATGATAAATTCGCACATTTTTTTAGCTTCTATAGTAGGATTTTGTCCTAAAAGTTCCAAGGCTCTATCTTTTAATCCTCCACCACTTCTAAATAGAAATTTATAAGCCCTATTAATATCCTCAACCGTATCTTTATCAAATCTTCTACGAATTCCGACTAAATTTAAACTTCTAATATAGGCTCTATTACCCTCAGCTAAGCAAAATGGTACAACATCTTGACTAAGTGCTGAGGCGCCAGCTATCATACAACTCTCACCAATATGAACGAACTGATGAACTGGGGTAAGCCCACCAATTACAGCATAATCATCAACTATCACATGCCCAGCAAGAGTTACGCCATTAGCCAAAATAATCCCATCACCAAGACGACAATCATGAGCTATGTGCGTATAAGCCATTATGAAATTATCATTGCCGATTATAGTATATCCATCGCCTTTTTTGGTACCTGAATTTATTGTAGCAAACTCCCTAATTGTAGCATTAGTACCAATTCTAACCCCACCTGTATCTTCTAAAGAGTGGCTAATATCTTGAGGTATATCACCTACTATAGCATAACTATAAATTTTACTACCACTACCAATATGGGTATCACCAATGATTCTAGCACCTTGTTTAATAGTTACATTATCACCTAAAATTGCTTTTGAACTAACAAAAGCATATGGTTCAATCACGCACCCATCGCCTAAAATTGCACCATCTTCAACTACTGCTGTACTATGAATTTGCATATTTTCTACTTATTATTTATCTACGATCATTGCCTTTAGCTCAGCTTCAGCTACTAGTTTATCATCTACATAAGCCTTACCAACTAAAACCCAAATATTTCCCTTATGTTTTAAGACCTCTAAATGGTACTCTAGTTTATCGCCTGGGCGAACCGGAGATCTAAATTTTGCCCCATCGATACTCATAAAATAAACTACCTTATCTTCTGCGTTAGCTTGTTCAGCCTCACCCATGCTTTTAAAAGCCAAAATACCGCCAGCTTGCGCCATTCCTTCGATTATCATAACGCCTGGATATATAGGATGACCTGGAAAGTGACCTTGGAAAACTTGCTCAGCAATTGTTATATTTTTATAACCTTTAATAAATTTGCTAGGTTCTAGCTCAGATACTCTATCAATAAGCAAAAATGGATATCTGTGTGGTAATATTTTTTGGATTTCAACTACATCTATCATAAAATACCTCGGAATAAAAAGTGCTAGATTGTATCTAAATTTAGCAAAATATTAGTTGAATTTTATTAATAATATTAAAAATTTTCGCTAAATTCAGATATATTTTTTTAAATTTTTACTGCCAACTCTATGCTAGAGTGGTAAATTTTGCTATTTGCTTCAATTATATATCTACCAGTTTTTATCTCATCTAGCACAATGATTGGACTAAGATTAAATTCTAAACCTGTTAGCATTTTACGCAATTTTAACTCTTTTTTTATCTTTGGGGGATTAATTAATAATTCCATTATATTTTTATATTTAAAACCACCAATGGAGTTAAACTTAGCTAAGCTTATTAGTTTAATATCATCTTTATTTACATTAACTTGCTCGCTTAAAACCTCAATGTTAAACTTAGAACTCTTAAGTTTAAAATGCGAGTAAAAGATAAAATAACTAGGTACAACATTGGTATCAATTTTTACCCTTCCAAAATGCAATCTATAGTTTAGAATCTTTTGTCTAATTAGATCGAATTCTACCCCTTTTTGTTCTAGTTTTCTTACCTTTTTATATAATTTTAAACGATAACTGATAGAACCTGGCTGAATTTGAGCGCCAAGTGGTTCGCAAAGCTCGTCTATAACCTCTTCATTTTGACGTTGTTTAATTAATCCGTATATACAACCGCAGTAGTTTTGATGATAGAGCTTATCCTTTTTAGCTAGCTCAAACTGTCTTTGAGTACCGCCATTTTTTCTTAAATCTACAGCAATAGCCTCTAGATTAGTCCCTTTTATAGCATTATTGAGCGCATTTTCTAACTGTGTAAAATCCTTCTTAGGACTCATTAACAATGTTGTAGTAATCTTTTTACATCCTAATTTCATAGCAGCTTTTGCGCTATTTCCTACACGAAATTCAAAGCAATATTCACAACGTTTACCTTTTTCTGGCTCATTTTCTAAACCCTTAGTGCCTCTTAGCCACTCTTCATACTCATATTCGCCGCAAATAACCTTTATACCAAGCTGTTTACAACTACGCTTGACATCTTTAAATCTTAGCAAAAATTCACTATATGGATGAATATTTGGATCATAAAAGTAGCCAATAATTCGCTCATTAGGGTATAATTTCTTCAATTCGGCGATAAAATAGTGACTATCGACGCTGCAACATATATGAACTAACAAATTAACTACTTTATTAAATCGGCTAAAACTTTGGCAGCGTGACCAGCTGCTTTTACACTTTTATAGACTTTTGCGATCTTACCTTCTTTATCTATAACAAATGTCGTTCTTACAATCCCTAGATACTCTTTGCCATAATTTTTACGAACCTGCCACACACCATACGCTTTTGCTACATCTTTATTAATATCACTCAATAAAATATGCTTTAAATTTTGCTTAATAATAAATCCACTATGACTCTTAACGCTATCTGGGCTAACTCCTACAATCACAGTATCATTGGCTATAAATTCATCATAGTTTGCACTAAATTCACACGCCTCAGTTGTGCATCCTGGCGTATTATCCTTAGGATAAAAGTATAATACTACATTTTTACCTCTAAAATCCCTTAAACTAATACTTACTCCATCGCTATTTTCTAACTCAAATTCTGGAGCCATGTCACCAGCTGCTAATATTACTTTACGATCAATATCTTCTTGATTAAATACTGTAGCTTCTTTTATTTTTTCAGCCATTATTTACCCTCTTTCATAGCTTGAACAGATTTACCGCCAAAATATGTTGCATCACTTCTAATCTCATCAAAATTTATAACAACTCTTTGAGGATTTTTACCTAAATCATTTACCATTATATCAGTGATTTTGGTTGCGATTTCATCTAATTTTTGACGACTTGGCATTGGGTCTGAAAGCTTAATATTTATAATTGGCATATTTTTCCTTTAGATTTGATTTTGAAATTTAATTTAGAAAATTATATCTAATATTAAAAAACAAAAGATAAAGATAAATTTGGATAATTACCATATATCAATGTTTTTATAATTATTAATAAACATTTTAATATCTAGTGTAAAAATAGATACTTGTGTCTTGCAAATTCAATTCTTAATATATTTAATATGCTTTTATTTTAATATTTTAGCAATCCTAAAAAACTCAGCGATATTAATAGTATAAAAGAATAATATTTATAATCACTACATAGTAAATTTTAAATCCCTTCACACACATCCACTCATTTGTTCTTTAAAATTTAAAGAATCTTTATAATATTTACTAATAATCAATCTACCATTAATAGATATTTGGTTTGCCAAATCAGTATTTTATTTAAGGATAATCTCTTTTATCCTACTTGGTAAAATCGTAATTGTTAGCATATTAAATTTAAAAGCAGCCCTATGAGCAATACCATCACATCTAAGTGCTAATCCGCTTGCAATCACGACTCCATTTTTTTACAAATTTAGAAGCAATATATACAAACACTCATCATCCTAACATCTTTAACTCTAAGAAAAAATCAATACCATCTTTTATTCTAAGATCTTTTAAATTATTCACGCAAACCTAGCTATCTCTAAAGCGCATTTTTTCATTATTAGTATATAGATCACAAACCAAACAAATATAATATGAATGCTTAAAAGACCATTTAAGCAAATCAATATTTGATAAAAAAGTATAGATATCTAAAACATATATTTGAAGCATTATTAAGTTTACCTTGATCTTTTGTTTGTAAAAATCCTCTTTAATAGTATAAATAAATCTAGCAGGATTCTTTTTTAAATTTTTGCAATCAACACCTAAAACTACCAATATAATCTAAGCTATAAAAGGCTTTTATATTTTTAGATAAAAATCATTTCTACTAATTTCAAATATATTATATTTTTGCATATTTTATCCTATATAAAAATTTAATAATATAGTTTTACTTCACGTATTCTTGCATTTTAAATTTCAATTGTTTCATCATCATAAACAATAAGATTATTAGAATCTAAATTTTAATTATTGTTCAAATTATAATACTTATTTCTGCTAGGGTTATAATAGATATAAGAAAAATAATTTTGTAAATCATAAAAATTTTATAAGCTCATCAGCTTATTTTTATTAGTATTAGTCAATAAAACATTCTATTTGTTTTATGCAATTCTAATATTAGATAATATAGTAAATAATTTACTTTTGTTAAATTTAAATATTTAGAATAAATTTGATCTTTATACTCTTTTATTTTAAGTAATTCTACTGCAGATAATGGATTTTCTAAACAGTTGTTTAAAGTTTTTATAGCAACTCTATTAAGTGAGACATTCCAAACTTATTGCTTAAAACATCTTTATATAGTATAAGATTAGTATAATTAGCATCTAATAAAGTCTCATACAAATCAATAACAAGAATATTTAAAGAATTAATAATATAAGTCATAAAACCACTAAAACATCTAAGCTTAACAACTTATAATAATAAAATATCCAAGAATTAATAAATTAGTTAAAAGATATAAAAAGATATTAAAAGATATTAAAAGATATTAAAAGATATTAAAAGAT